>DASRIK010000198.1:0-8630 GCA_035650035.1 Burkholderiales bacterium
AACCTAAACCGAGCGAAGTTCCGCCGAGCGCGAAAGCGCCGGAGCCGCCGAGGCCGGCGCCGGCGAAGCAGGCGTTCGTGGAACCGCAGCTCAAACCGCAGCCGTCGGCAAAGCCGCCGGTTGCGAAGCCGAGCGTGCCGCAGCCCGAGCAGCCGCGCATCGCGAGCAGGGAGCCTCCGCCCGCAGCGCCGCCCGTCGCCAAGGCACCGGCACAGGAACCGCGCAGACCCGCCCCGACACCCGAGCCCGAAGCGCCGGCCGAGCGCGCTGCCGCACCCCCGCCGGTCGCGCCGAAGAGTGCCGCCGCAACAGCTGCGCGCAGCGCCGCACTCAATCTCCCGAATCGCCCTGCCTCCGCGCGCGAGCTCAAAGTCGGCGACAGCTGGACGTACAAGCTGAGGGACGTCCGATTCGGTAAGGAGCTTGCGACGGTGACTCACGAAATCGGCGGCGGCGACAGCGGCGGGATACGCGAAACCGTTCGCCTCGGCGGACGACGAGCGGCTGCAGACTCCGACCCCGATTCGGGCGGCGCGCGCGCATCGGTGCAACGCCGGCTGCCGCTGGAGCCTCGCATGTTCGAACAGACAGTCGATCGGGAAGCCGTGCTTTTCGAGTTCGCACCGTTCATGAGTGCTTTTTCGGACCTCCAGGCCGGCCTGAGGTGGAGCAAGATCGCTGCAGCAAACAACTCGAGCTGGGGCTTCAGCGGCAAGATCGTTGGGCGCGAGACCGTTCGAGTGCCCGCGGGAACTTTCGAGGCCATCAAGGCCGAGCTCGAGGGCCAGGCGGATGTCGCGTTTCCTTCGACGCGCGATACCTTCAATGAGATCGTCGCGTCCTATCAGACATATTCCATCTGGTTCGTGCCCGAGATCGGTCGCGCGGTGAAATACGAGCGCCGCACCTACAATCGGAGCCGCCGCATCCTCGAGCACGAGCAGTACGAGCTCCAGAGCTACCAGCTCAAGTAGGTTCCGCCCCGCGGGACTGATGCCGCTACTTCGATTGGCTACGCGTGAGGCGCCGATACTCCGCCATGTGCCGGATCGCCTCCTGCGGCTTGTCGAGCTCCTCGCACAGGAGCGCGAGGTTGTAATGGCAGTCGGCGAGCGAAGGATTGCCATGGAGCGCAGTTTTGTACGCCTCGACCGCTTCACTCTTGCGTCCCATGTCCTCCAGAAGAACGCCGAGGTTGTAAAGCAGCACGGGATCGCTGCCGGTTTTCCTGACGGCCTCGCGGTAAGCGCGCTCCGCATCTTTCAACCGGCCCGTCTTGTGCAGAAGGCAGCCGAGGTTGATGTGTGCGTCCAGGAATGTCGGATCGACGGCAAGCGCCTGCCGGTACGCCTGTATGGCACCGGCCGCGTCGCGGCTTTCGAGGTCAACGCCTTTCTCGAACCATGCCTCGGCTGAGATTTCAGGCTCCACCGTGCCGCTTTCGATGACGCTGAGCGAGCCGCGCGCAGGATCGCCTTCGAACGCGAGGAGGTATTGTCCCGACTCGGCCTGCCATCTACGCGCGCCTTCCTTGACGACCACGCGATCGGCGACCGCGCAGATACTCAGGCCGGAAAGCGGCATCGATTCGGGTAGATGACGCCGAAGCTCCTTGAGCGAGCTCGTGATGCGCTTGGCCGGCACCTTTGCCGCCGCGAGCGCCTGCGCGGTACGCAGCACCACGAGATCCTGGAACGAGAACAGCCATGCGTTGCGCGGACCTCTCGCGGGCGAGACAAAACCCGTCTCGATCAGCGAGCGGATCGTACTGCGCGGAAGGCGAAGCAGCTTTTCGACTTCCCGCACACCGTATTTGTCCATTACAGCAAAGCCCGCGCGCGGCGGTGATTCCTATCGCTTGGCGGCCTTCTTCGGCGCCGCGGCTGGCTGTGCGCGTTTCGGCGGTTTGCGCGTTTCGGCCGCTTGTGGCTCCCGCACTTTGGCCGGCGCTTTCTTCCCGAGACTCGCGCGCAGCGCTTCCATCAGGTCGATCACCTGCGCAGCCGGCTGAGCGGGCTCGGCCATCGTGATCTCCTGGCCTTCAACCTTCTTCTGCACCGCGGCTTCGATGCGCGCACGGACGTCATCGGTGTACACGGTCGGATCGAACGTCTCGGACGACTGCTGCTCGATCAGCTGCTGCGCAAGCTTGAGCTCCACGTCTTTGACATCCGTGCTCGGGATCTCGAGCTCCCTGATCGACCGCACTTCGTCGCCATACAGGAGCTGCTGCATGACGAGGCCTTCTTCGACGGGCCGTATCATCACGATGTATTGCTTGCCGCGGGCGGCCCAGCGTCCCAGCGCACAGCGATTCGACTCACGCAGCGCTCTCGCGAGCAGCGCATAAGGTTTCGCGCCGAACTTGTCCGGCGCGAGGTAATAAGCCTTGTCGAAATACACGGGGTCGATCGATTCGATCGGCACGAATTCGGTGATTTCGGCCGTCTGGGTGCCGGCTTCCTCGAGCGCCTTCAGCTCGTCCGGAGAGAACATGACATACTGGTCCTTGGCGAACTCGTAGCCTTTCACCATGTCCTCGCGAGAGACGGGCACGTTCTCCTTCTGGCAGATGTATTGTTGCTTCAGACGCGAGCCGCAGTCCTTGTGCAGGAGGTTGAACGAAATTGCCCGGCTGGCCTCCGTAGCGGAATAGAACTTCACCGGAATGGACACCAGTCCGAACGAAATGCTGAGTGACCCGATCGATCGTGCGGCCATACTGTCTCCCTGTTCTTAGGTTCGACCCGAGCTTCTGGCGACTTTAGCGGACCAAGGGATGCGTATCCTAGCAGGAACCAGCGGTTATTCGTATAAGGAGTGGGTGGGTCACTTCTATCCGGAGAAGCTGCCGGCGAACGCGATGCTCCGCTATTACGGGGAGCGATTTCCCACTGTAGAGATCAACAACACGTTCTATCGCATGCCCGCGGAAGCCATGCTCGCGCGCTGGTCTTCCGAAGTCCCTGACGATTTCGCATTCACGTTGAAGGCGCCGCGCCGCATCACGCACGAGATGCGGTTGCGCGATGCTCAATCTGCCGTGGCCGCGTTCGCGGGACGCGCTGCGGCACTCGGCAGCAAGCTCGGCGTGCTGCTTTTTCAGCTTCCGCCCTTTCTCAGGAAAGACCTTGCCCGCTTGCGCGATTTTCTCGCCATGGTGCCGCCCGGCTCCCGAGTGGCGTTTGAGTTTCGCCACGATTCCTGGCAGGACGACGATGTGTACGAAGCGCTGCGCGAACACGGCGCAATGCTCTGCGTGACCGACACTGAAGAAGGCGACACCCCGTTCGTCGTGACCGCTGAATGCGGCTACGTTCGGCTGCGGCGGACCCACTACGACGAACGCGATCTCGGCGCCTGGGTCGAGCGTATCGCCGCGCAGCCGCTCGAGTGCACGTACGTCTACTTCATGCACGAAGACGAGGCTTTGGGCTGCCGGTTCGCCGAGATGCTGAACGGCCTCGCACGTCGCTAATCGTACGGACCTGGTGCGTGGTCACCCAGCAGGCGCCGCTGGCGCGCGTTTGTCGCGGCGATCACCGCCGGGTTGAAGCGCCATTCGACGAACGGCGAGAAGTGCTGCGCCATTTCGCGCCGGCCGTAATGCACCTGAAGTAAGTAGCGGATGCCGTCGCGCGTGCGGTTGTCGCTGCCTGCGTGCCAGACATCGCTCCTGAACACGAGACAATCGCCCGCACGAGCGAGGACGGCTTCGGCTTCCCGACCTCGCCAATCCTTCTCGGTCGCAGAGGGCGCGCGTCCGGCACGGTGACTGCCCGGCACGACACACGTCGGCGCGAGATCGGATGTGACGTCGTTCAGATAGAAATGTACGGTGAGTATGAAGGCAGGCACGCGGAAGTCGTCCGTAACCACGCCTTCAGGCCATGTAACGGGCAGAAAATCCACGTGCAGCGGCTCTCCCCGGAAATCAGGATGCGAGCGCCACGCCGTTTGCCCGATGACGTGACAGTCGCGGCCGAGCGCGGCTTCGGCGACTTCGATGACGCCGGGTCGATCGAGAAATTGCAGCCAGTACGGCTCGCGATTGAAGACACACAGATAGCGGTCGAGAAAGCGCCCGATCGCAACGCCACGCGCATCGTCATGCGCTTCGTCCCAGTGCTGCGGCGTAAGTGCGTCGATTTTCGCGCGCGCCTCGGCGCATTTATCCGCAGGCAGCGCGTCGCCCAGGACCGCGGCGCCATCTTGCTCGAGCGCGGCGAGTACGCCGTCGGTCTCGTAGATCGGGTAACGGCCGATCACCCTTCGACTCCGCGTCGCTGTGCTTCGCCTCCGTTCGTGCCGGGCGTAACGAAGTGGAGTCGAAGCATGAACGCTACGCTCACGGCGAACGGACTAGCGCCCCCGGAACACAGGCGCGCGCTTCTCCACGAACGCCCTGACACCCTCCTTGTAGTCCTCGGTCTCGCGCGCGAGACCCTGGATGAACGTCTCGAATTCGAGCGCAGCGCGCAGGTCGACGTCCTGGTTGCGGTAGATCGCTCGTTTCGTGAGCGCAAGCGCAACCGGGGGTCCGGCTGCAATCCTTCCCGCGAGCTTGCGCGCCTCGGCCATCAGCTCTTCCGCGGGAAAGACGGCGTTCACGATGCCGAGCTTCAACGCTTCGGCGGCGTCCAATGTGTCGCCCGTGAAGAGGAGCTCGGCCGCTTTCGCCATTCCCACCACGCGCGGCAGGAAATAGCTCCCGCCCCAGTCCGGTGTGAGGCCGCGCTTCGAGAATGCCTGGGAAAACTTCGCCGTGGCTGCGGCAAAGCGCAGATCGCACGCGAGCGCGAGGTTCATTCCCGCACCCGCTGCCGCCCCGTTCACCGCGGCAATGATCGGCTTCGGACAGTCGCGCATCGCGAGGATGACGCGGTCGCGGATCGGAGCGAACCGCTCGTTCGCCGGTGCCGCGGCGCCGGTCTGCTCGCGCTCGCTCATCGACTTCACGTCGCCGCCCGAGCAAAAGCCGCGGCCCGCGCCCGTGATTACCAGCACGCCGACGTCCGGATCGGCGGCCGCTTTCAGCACCGCGTCGTAGAGGTCTTCGCGCAACGTTTCGCCGAGCGCGTTCAACCGGTCGGGTCGATTGAGGGTCAGTGTCGCGATGCGATCGCGCACTTCGTAAAGCAGGCACTTGTACGTCATGATCGCTTCCTTCTGATGGAAGCCCGATTTTCACACAACGGGAGAAAGGCCGAGGACATGTTCGCATCGACGATGATGGATTTTCCGCTCACGTTGACTCACGTGCTCGACCGTGCCGGGCGCCTGTTCGCCGCATCGGAGATCGTCTCGCGGCTTCCGGACAAATCGCTCCATCGCTACACCTATCGCGACTTTCACCGCCGCGCACTCGCCCTGGGCGGCGCGCTTCGCCGGCTGGGTCTTTCGAAAGGCGACCGCGTCGCGACGCTCATGTGGAACCACCATGCGCACCTCGAAGCGTATTTCGCGGTGCCGTGCGCAGGCGCCGTGCTCCATACGCTCAATCTTCGCCTGCATCCGGACGACATCGCATACATCGTGAATCACGCGCGCGACCGGTTCCTGATCGTGGACGACGTCCTGCTGCCGCTTTACGAGAAATTTCGGTCGAGCACGTCTTTCGAGCGCGTGATCGTCGTCCCGCTCTCCGGCGAGCGCGTCGCTACGGACGAGGATTATGAAGCGCTCATTGCCGGCAGTGCGCCGTTCGCGCCGGAGACGCTTTCGGAGAACGACCCGGCCGCCATGTGCTACACCTCCGGCACCACCGGCCGCCCGAAAGGCGTGGTCTACAGCCATCGCTCCATCGTGCTGCATACGCTTGCCACCGCCACCGTCGATTATCTCGGCGTCAGTAACCGCGATAACGTGTGCCCGGTGGTGCCGATGTTTCACGTGAACGCGTGGGGTCTTCCGTATACGGCAGCGCTCATGGGCGCGAAGCTCGTGATGCCCGGACCGCATCTCGATGCGCCGAGCCTTCTCGATCTATACGAAGCCGAGAACGTCACGCTCACGGCCGGCGTCCCGACAATCTGGTTCGGCATTCAGCAGGCGCTCGAGCGCGAGCCGAAGCGCTGGCGCCTTCCGGCCGGCATTCGCATGGTCGTCGGCGGATCCGCCGCTCCGGAAGCGTTGATCGGCGCGCTCGACCGGTTCGGCGCGCGAGTCATCCAGGGGTGGGGCATGACCGAAACCTCGCCAGTCGGCGTGTTCAACTATGCGAAGCGCGAAGTGCAGCACCTGGGGGGCGACGCATCGCTCACGCTCCGCGCGAAACAGGGCGTGCCTTTGCCGTACTTCGAAATACGCGCAATGGCCGACGGCCGCGAAGTGCCGTGGGACGGCAGAACGATGGGCGAGCTCGAAGTGCGTGGCCCGTGGGTTGCATCGCGCTATCACGAGCTGCCGGACACCGCTCAGCAATGGTCGTCCGACGGCTGGTTCAGAACAGGCGACATCGTGACTATCGACGACGCGGGTTACGTGAAAATCACCGACCGTATCAAGGATCTCGTGAAGTCGGGCGGCGAGTGGATCAGCTCGATCGATCTCGAGAATGCGCTGATCTCGCATCCGGCAGTGAGCGAAGTCGCCGTGATCGCCATCCCTCACCCGAAATGGGGCGAGCGGCCGCTGGCCGTCATCGTCGCGAAGCCCGGGCCGGATCTCACGGAAGAAGCGTTGAACGCGCATGTCGCTCCTTGTGTGGCGGCGTTTGCACGACCCGATGGCTACGTGTTCGTGGAGTCTCTTCCTCGAACTTCGACGGGTAAGATCATGAAAGCGGCGCTGCGTGACGCTTACAAGCAGTGGAAACCGACGCCGAAGACCTGACTTTGGTGCTGCGGTTGACCGCACCCGCCGCGCGCCGTTTTACAATAGACGTGCTCGCGCAGCTCGTGCGCTTGTCGTTTCGCATCCAATTCGTGCAGTCAAGGAGATCGGCATGGCAAATCCTTTTCCTGCGAACTATCACGATCTTTTTCAGAAGAAAGCTTTCGGCGCATTCACGACGCTCATGCCGGACGGCAGTCCGCAGACCACGCCGGTGTGGGTCGATTACCAGGGCGATGAGCTCTGGATCAATTCAGCGGTGGGCCGGCAGAAGGACAAGAACGTGCGGCGCGATGCGCGGGTTGCGGTGGCGATCTCGGACCCTGACAATCCGTATCGATATGTCGAAGTGCGCGGCCGTGTGCGCGAAATCACCCGGAATGGCGCCGATGCACATATCGATGCAATGGCGAAGAAATACCTCGGCAAGGACAAGTATCCTTTCCGCCAACCGGGCGAGCAGCGCGTGCTCTACAAGATCGCCGTGGACAAAGCGCACGCGGTGGGCTAGCTCGTTGAGCCCCGCTTCGCCTGAAGGCGCGCGCGACGCCGTCGATGCCGTTTACCGCAATGAATCGCGGCGCGTGCTCGCTACGCTCATTCGCCTCCTCGGCAGCTTCGATCTCGCCGAAGAGGCGCTGCACGACGCGTTCACGGCGGCGGTCGAGCAATGGCCGCACGAAGGCGTGCCCGCGAACCCTCGCGCGTGGCTGGTGTCCGCCGGCCGTTTCAAGGCCATCGATAAAATCCGCCGTCGCGCAAAATTCGACGCGACAATCGCGGAGCTCGTAAACGAACTCGACGCAGATGCCGAGATCGCGCCCGAGCGCGAAGACGAAAGCCTCGAAGACGACCGGCTGCGGCTCATCTTCACGTGCTGCCATCCGGCGCTCTCGCCCGATGCCCAGGTGGGGTTGACGCTCCGCGAAGTCTGCGGCCTCACGACCGAGGAAATCGCCCGCGCGTTCTTCACGCCGGCACCGACACTCGCGCAGCGTATCGTGCGGGCGAAAAACAAGATTCGCGACGCACGCATTCCGTACGAAGTGCCCTCGCACGAGGATCTGCCCGAGCGCCTCGAAAGCGTGCTGCGCGTCATCTATCTCGTGTTCAACGAAGGCTACTACGCGAGCTCCGGCGCGACGCTCACGCGGCACGATCTATCGGGCGAGGCGATACGCCTGGGACGGCTGCTCGTCCAGCTCCTGCCGGAGCCGGAGGCGCTCGGGCTGCTCGCGCTCATGCTGCTCCAGGAATCGCGGCGCGCGGCGCGAAGCACCGCAAGCGGCGACGTCGTGCTGCTCGAAGACCAGGACCGCACGCGCTGGAACGCACAACAGATCGCCGAGGGCACTGCGCTCGTCGAGAGGGCGCTGGCATCGCGCCGCTTGGGCCCTTACACCGTACAGGCCGCCATTGCCGCGGTGCACGCGAAAGCAGGCAATGCCGCCGCAACCGACTGGAAACAGATCGTGGCGCTTTATGACCTGCTTCTCCGTATGGACCCGTCGCCGGTCGTGGAGCTCAATCGTGCCGTTGCCGTTGCGATGAGCGACGGACCCGAAGCAGGCCTGACACTCGTCGAAGCGCTGCTCGGACGCCGCGAGCTTGAGGATTACCACCTGGCGCATGCCGCACGCGCCGATCTTTGCCGTAGACTCGGTCGCGCCGCGGAAGCGCGGGCGGCCTATCAGCGCGCGCTGGAGCTCGCGCGCCAGGAACCCGAGCGGCGCTTTCTCGAGCGCCGCCTGAAGGAGATTGCAGCACCGTGAAAATACTCGTTGCAGACGACGAGC
>DASRIK010000199.1:0-20293 GCA_035650035.1 Burkholderiales bacterium
GAAGAGCACGAGACTCACGCCATAAGTAAAAAATCCAAGTGCCAGTGCCCCAATCGCAATCTGAATGGGCGGCAGTATCGGTGTGACCGTCCACGCCAGCACGACATTCGCGGCGCCGGCGATGAGGCCTTTCGCCATCGCAATGAAGGTTGCGTCACTGAGCGCGACTTTCCGCGTGAGATTATTGTCGACGCCCCACAGGAAACATGCTGCCAGAACCGAGAGCGCGCGCAATGCATCCGCGAAGCGCGCGTCTTCCGGCCAGGAAAGGACGACCGCGCCAGCGACAATCAGCACCATCCCGAACGCGATGCGACGGTCGAAGTTCTCGCGAAAGACGAACCACGCGAGGAGTGCGGTGAAAACGCCTTCCGCGTTCAGCAACAGCGACGCGCCGGAAGCCGGCATCCCGGCAAGTCCCCACATGAGCAGGACCGGCGCCAGCATCCCGCCAGCGATGATCGCGCCCAGCAGCCAAGCCCTTTCCACAGCGGGCAGCCGCACCGGTGGAGCGCGCCGCACTGTCCGGAAAAGCAGAAGCCCGAATCCGGAGCCGAGGTAGAGAAGGCCGGCAAGTAACCACGGGCTGACAGGTCCGAGCAGGAGCTTGGCGACAGGGGTGCCGATGCCAAACAGGACGGCGGCCCCCAACGCCGACAAAACACCCGGATGACGCCAGCCGCTCATGCGGGACAGACCGTCCGCGTTACCTCTCTGGCGATGTTCGTTCACAAGGCGCTTGCTTCGTCGAACTCTCTCACAGCATCGCACATCCCGCGACTCCGACCAACGCGTGCAATTCTCGCTCCGCAGCCTTCTCACAGAAAGTTCACTTCGATGGGATTATTCGACGCCGCTCGCTTGGTATACGATACCCGCGAGGGTCGTCCATGGCCTTCACGTGTCCTGAACAACTGACTGGAGGACGAGATGGCGGGCGATCCCACCGCGGCACTGGCGCGATTCGCCGCAACGCTCGATTACGAGCGCATTCCGGCGCGCACTCGCGAGTACACCAAGGATCTTCTTCTCGACACCCTTGCGTGCGCGGTAGCAGGCCATCAGGGCGAGGAAACACACCAGGTCGCGGCACTCGCTTCCGCGCTGGCCCGATCGGATGAAAGCAGTGTCATCGGAGGCGGGCACCTGTCGCTCTCGGGCGCCACGCTGCTGAACGCGTATCTGGTGACCGCCGTCACGATGTGCGATGTCCATCGTTCGACGCTCACGCACATCACCCCGGAAGTGATGCCGCCCGCGCTGGCCATCGCCGAGCGCGATCGACTTTCAGGGCGTGATCTGCTGGTCGCTCTGGTTGCAGGCTGCGAAGTCACGACGCGCGTCGGTATAGGACTCGATTTTCCTGAATTTCGCAGGCGTGGCTGGCATGGACCAGGCGTGATCGGGCCGTTCGGCGCGGCGGCGGCCGTCGGCCGGCTGGCGCGCTTCGATGCCGACACCATGGCGCGCGCATTCGCTCTCGCGGGCAGCCAGGCGGCGGGAACGTTTGCCGCGTGGGGCACGCCCACTGTCAAGTTTCACCAGTGCCGCGGTGCGCTCTCCGGGCTCATGGCTGCAATACTCGCGCAGCAGGGCTTCGTCGCGACACGCGAGTTTCTTACAGCCCGCGATGGCGGGCTCTACAACACGTACACGAACGGCGGCAAACCCGATGCGGCGATCGAAGGGCTCGGTGAGCGCTGGGAGCTCGAGCAAATCGCACTTCGTCTGTGGCCGTCCGCATCGACGATCCAGGGCCTCATTACCGCTGCGTTCGATCTCGTGGAGCAACACGATCTCAAGCCGCAGCAGATACGCAGGGTCCGTGTGGGGTTGAGCAAGACCGGCAACGACATGCACGGTATTTTCCCGCGCTACCAGGGCAAGTTCGAAGCACTGCTCTCGACGCACTATGCTGTCGCCGCAATCCTGCACGATCGTGCGCTTACGCTCGCGCAATTCGAGCCCGAGCGATACAACGATCCGAAGCTGAAGTCCTTTGCAGCGGAAAACGTCGAGGTGCGCGAAGACGCATCCGTGACGGGCGTACAGGCAATCGTCGAAGCAGAGACGACAGGCGGACGCACGGTGAAAGTGCGCTGCGACACGCCGCGCGGCTCTCCTGATAACCCACTCACGCGCGCGCAGATCGAAGCGAAGTTCCGCACGTACGCGAAGCCGAAGCTTGGCGATCAGCGTGCGGAGGAAATCATCCGCATCGTCTCGCAGCTGGAAGCGCTTTCTTCGGTCGGCCAGCTGATGGATTTGCTGCGCGCGCCGCGTAACGCATAACGCACCCCAACCAGACGCCACGCGAGGAGGCTCCATGAATGGAATGCACGTGCCGTGTATCGCATTGGCTGCAGCCGCCGCGATGGCGGCGGCGCAGGCGTACGCGCAGCGAGCGCCCGGTGCCGCGTCCGATTATCCGACCAGGCCCGTGCGCATCATCGTGCCGCAGGCGGCCGGCGGCGGCGTGGACGTTGTGGCGCGACAGCTGGCTCAGAAGCTCAGCGAAACGTGGGGTCAGCAGGTGCTCGTGGACAATCGCCCGGGCGCGAACGGCATCATCGGCATAGAAGGCATCGCGAAGTCGAAGCCGGACGGCTACACGCTGGGTGCGGCGTTCACTTCCGTGCTGACGATCAATCCCCACGTTTACAAAACGCTGCCCTACGACACCTTCCGCGACTTCGCGCCGATCACCCAGACGGTCACCAACACGATCGTGCTGGTCGTGAATTCATATCTGCCGGCACGTAGCGTCAAGGAGCTTGTCGCGCTCGCGAAGTCGCGTCCGGGCGATGTGGTGTACGGCTCTTTCGGCATCGGCAACATGACCCATCTCGCGGGAGAGCTCCTGCGACTCGAATCCGGCGTGAAAATGACGCATGTGCCTTACAAGGGCGAAACACCGGCGGTCACGGATTTGCTGGGCGGGCAAGTGGTCATGATCTTCGCGACGTCGGCGGGCGTCGCGCCGCATATCAAGTCGGGTCGTCTGCGGTTGCTTGCGACCGGCGGAGACAAGCGCGCACTGGCTTACCCGGACACGCCGACGATGATCGAAGCCGGTTTCCCCAACGTTCGCGTGACCGGGTGGGGTGCGCTCATTGCGCCTGCCGGCACGCCGCAGGACGCCATCGACAAAATCCAGCGCGAGAGCGCGCGGCATCTCATGTCCGCCGAGCTGCGGGAGCGATTGAGCGCCGCTGGCGCCGAGCCTGCGCCCAACACGCCTTCCGAGCTCGCCGCGTTCCTCAAATCGGAATCCGAGAAGTGGGCGCGCGTCGTGCGGCAGGCGGGCCTGCAGCACAGTCAGTAAGCGGCGCCGAAGCGCCCGAGCATAACAACCGAGGAGACATTCGAATGAAGTGCGTTGCGATTGCGCTGGCCGCGGTGCTCGGCGCGAACGCTGCGATGACAGCGCATGCTGCAAGCACCCAAGGCTCCGACGCGTTCCCCCGGCGTGCCGTGCGCCTGATCGTGCCGTACCCGCCGGGCGGTGCGGGCGACATCGTCGGCAGGTTGCTCGCGACGAAGCTCACCGACAGCTTCGGGCAGCAGGTGGTGATCGATAATCGCGGCGGTGGGGCGCAGGTCATCGCGACACAGATCGCCGCGACGGCGCCGCCTGACGGCCACACGCTGTTGCTCGCCAGTGCCACCCATTCGGTGAACGCCGCGCTGCGCAGGAACCTGCCTTATGACTCGGCCAGGGATTTCGCGCCGATCACGCTGGTCGCGCAGTCTCCTCTTGTTTTCGTTGCGCATCCGTCGTTGGGCGTGTCGACGATCAAGGAGCTCGTCGCCGCCGCACGCGCGAAACCCGGGCGCATAAACTACGCATCGTCGGGACCCGGCACCGGCGGTCATATGTCCGTCGAGCTGCTGAAGTCGATAACCGGCATCGATGTCGTCCACGTGCCGTACAAAGGCGCGGCGCCGGCGCTCGTGGATGTGATCGCAGGCCAGGTACAGATGATGTGCACGAGCCCGCTGCCTTCGATGCCGCACGTGAAGGCCGGCAAGCTCCGGGCGCTCGCCATGACGGGAGCCAGGCGTGCGAGCTTCGCGCCCGACATTCCGGCCGTCGCCGAAAGCTTCCCGGGCTACCAGACGACGCTTTGGTACGCGCTCCTTGCGCCGTCGGGCACGCCGCAGCACACGCTCTCTCGCCTGCATGCGGAAACCGTGAAGATCGTGCGGGCGAAGGACTTCGGCCAGCAGCTCGAATCGCAAGGCGCCGAACCGGTGAGCAGCAGCCCCCAGGAATTGCGGAACCACATCAACGCCGAGATCGCGCAATGGACGAAGCTCGTGAAGCAGGCGAAGATCACGCTGGATTAACGAAGGATTAACGCTATGGCAACAGTAACTCTGTTCGATCCGACCGCGCCGCGCCGGGAGGTGCAGGATGCGCCCGGCACGGCAAAGGCCGCGCTGACGAGCCTCGCCGGGAAGACGGTCGGCTTTATAGACAACGCGAAGCCCAATTTCGACGTGCTCGTCGAGGACCTCGCCGAGCTCCTGAAGAGCAAGTACGGCGTCGAGCGCGTGATCAAGCGCCGTAAGCCTTCCGCCTCGGTCCCCGCAAAGCCCGAAATCATCGCGGAGCTGAGCACCGCCTGCGACGTGGTCATCACCGGGTCCGGCGACTGAGGGTCCTGCGCGTCGTGGAGTGTCCACGACAGTGTTGAGATCGCAAAGCGCGGCAAAACGGCGCTGACTGTCTGCTCGACAGCGTTCGTGACGCTTGGCCGCGCACAGGCGAGAGCGCTGGGCGACGCGAACTTGCCGATCGCAGAGATTCCACATCCGTTCGGTCTGCGCACGCGGGAGGAGGTCCGCGAGATCGCTCGCGCGTGCGTGGACCAGGTCGCCGGTCTGGTGACGGGAGATAAGCGTTGAGCGCGGCGGACACTGCCGCGACCCAGCCTGCCGCGACGCTGGAATGCGTCGACGATCTCGACGAGATCAACCGGTTGTACCGGGAGCGTCGGTGGAGCGATGGGCTGCCCATCGTTCCTCCGACCGTCGAACGCGTCGAACGAATGCTCCAGCAGACGTCCCGGGCGCGCCATGAAATCGTCGCGCGCGTGGCGCCCGCTTACGGGGCGGCGACGGTAGAGCGGATTGCGATCAACGCGGTCATGGCGGGCTGCGACCGTGGCAGCCTTCCGGTTCTCATTGCCGCAACGGAAGCGGTCGCGGATCCCGCATTCAACCTGCAGGGCATCCAGGCGACGACGAACCCGGTCGCGGTGTGGCTGATCGTGAACGGCCCGCTTGCGACGACGCTCAACGTGAATGCCACGTTCAACTGCATCGGTCAGGGCCGCTGGACCAACGCGACGCTCGGCCGTGCGATGCGCCTCATTCTTCAGAACATCGGCGGTGCACTGCCCGGCGAAATGGATCGGGCGACGCAAGGCCAGCCCGGCAAATACACGTTCTGCTGCGCCGAGAACGAAGACGCGAACCCCTGGGAGCCGCTGCACGTCGAGCGTGGTTTCTCACGCGATCGGAGCACCGTAACCGTCGTAGGTGCCGAAGGCACGATCAACATGAACACGCACTCGAAGACCGCAATGGAGCTCGTGCGCGTGATCGCGGAGACGCTCGTGCATCCGCCCAGCAACGAGTACGTGCACGGCGGCGAACCGTGGCTCATCCTGGGGCCCGAGCACGCCGAAGTCCTGAAGCGGGACGGTTTGACCAAGAGCGACGTCAAGCGGCATCTCTGGGAGCAATCGAAAATGCCGGTAAGCCGGCTTGCGGCCAAAGAGATAGAGCGCGCTCGCTCCTCCCGAACGGAAGAGCTCGGCGAGCTCGCGCCTGACGTGCTCCTGCCGATTTCACCCGCACCCGAGAACATCATGCTCATCGTTGCCGGCGGGCCGGGCACGCATTCCGTATACGTCCCGTGCTTCGGTAACAGCCGCGCCGTAACGCGGCTGATCGAGCCTTGACGTGTCTTCCGTTCGTGCCGAGCGTAGCGCAGCGGAGTCGAAGCAGAACGGCCCAAGAGAACCTGGTGGAGGAAATGAAATGACGTTTTGCTCTCGCGCGGCGGCCTGCGCTGCGCTTCTGCTCACTGCGGGTGTCGTCTTCGCGCAAGGCGCGCAAAGCTATCCGGCGAAGCCTATCCGCATGATCGCGCCGTTCCCGGCGGGCGGCGGCTACGACTTCATGGCGCGCAATATCGGCCAGCGTCTCCATGACGCGTGGGGCCAGCCGGTCGTCATCGAGAACCGCTCCGGTGCGAACGGCAATATCGGCAGCGAAGCCATCGCGCGCGCCCCGGCCGACGGCTACAACCTGCTTCTCGGCGGCATCGGACCGCAGGCGCTTTCGGTCGCACTGTATCCGAAGCTGCCGTACGAGCCCCTGAAGGATTTCGAGCCGGTGTCGCTCGTTGCCGCCCAGCCGAATCTGCTCGTCGTGCATCCTTCGCTGCCCGTAAAGTCTCTCAAAGAGCTCATCGCTTTCGCCAAAGCGCATCCGGGGCAGGTCACGTTCGGCTCGCCCAGCCAGGGCAGCGGCCAGCATTTCGGGCTCGAGCAGCTGAAGCTCATGACCGGCACGAATTTCGTGCACGTGCCGTACAAAGGCGCGGCGCCGCTGCACAGCGCGCTGCTTGCGGGTGAAGTCTCGGTGGGTTTCAACATCATTCAGCTTCCGGTGCCGTACGTGAACACGGGGAAGCTCCGGGCGCTCGCCACCGCCAGCACGAAGCGTGCAGCGCTTGCGCCGAACGTGCCGACGATGGCCGAGCTCGGGTTTCCGATCGACTTCGATACCTGGTATGGCGTTTACGCGCCCGCCGGCACCCCGAAAGACATCGTGATGAAGCTGAACGGCGAGATCAACAAGGCGCTCGCGAATCCCGAGTTCAGGGAGAAAGCGGGCGTGCTCGGCCTCGAGCTCCTGGGAACCACGCCCGAGCGTCTGACGGCGCACATGAAAGGCGAGATCGCGCGGTGGGTGAAGGTAGCGAAGGCCGCCAACATCAAGCTCGAATGAACGTTGTCATTGCGAGCCGCCGTCATTGCGGCGACGAAGCAATCCCGAAGCGTTCGTGTGGCTACAACGCCTTCAGTCGCTCGTAAATCGCGCGCGGCAGCCGGATCCCTTCGCTACGGCGCCGCTCGCGCTCCTGAAACGCGCGCTCGGAAGGAATCCGCACGGCATCGACGCCCGGCTGCGTCGGCGTCGCGCGGACGCGTGAGAGCAATTCCTTGAGCTGCGTCTTCAACTCGGCAGCGGGCACGAGCAGCCCGGGTTCGAATACCACGAACAGGAACGCAAAGTCCTGCACGTTGCCGCGCGGTAGCGCGGCGCCGCCGAGGAGTCCCAGCGCCTGGACCATCAGGGCGAGGCCCGATCCTTTGTGCCCGCCGAAAGGCAGGATGCTTCCGGCAATCGCTGCGACCGGATCGCGCGTCGGACGGCCTTGCGCATCGATGGCTGCGCCTTCCGGCAGAACGTTTCCGAGCCGCCGCGCAAGTATGAGGTCGCCGCGCATGAGTGCAGACGTGCCCATGTCGAAAATCAGCGGATCGGGATCGTTCGGCAACCCGAACGCGATCGGGTTCGTGCCGAATGCCGGCGCCGCTCCACCCAGCGGTGCGACGCTGGGTTCGCCGCACGCCGTATGTATGCCGACGAAACCCGCGCGCGCGATTTTCTCCAGGTAGAAAGCATTGCGGCCGCTCAAAAACGCGTTGTGCATGCCGACGAGCGCGAAGCCGTTCGAGCGTGCTTTGTCGATCGCGACCTCCGTCGCGCGGTGCACCGCGTAGAGCCCGACGTAGTTGCCGCCGTCCATGAGCGCGGAGACCGGTGTCTCGTGAACGATCCGAATCGGCGTGCGGGGCTGCGCGGAGCGCGGGTGCTCCGCGATGGTGAGAATCCGGGTAAGCCCGATCGCGCCGTATCCGCAGAGCTCGGAATCGACGAGATGCTCGGTGATGATGCGCGCTTCTTCGGCGCTGTACCCGATCCGCAGCAGGCCGCGTTCGCCCAGCGCGCTCGCCTCGGGAACGTTCAGGAGGACGCTGTCGCCCTTCACGGTTTCCATCGTTACGTCATTCGATCTTCAGATGCGCGTCTTTGACGATCCTGGCGTATTTCGCGATATCGTTCCTGACGAACTGGCCGAACTGCGGCGTCGTCGTTGTCGCAGTATCCATGCCGGCGGCGAGCATACGGGCCCGCACGTCCTGCACGTCGAGTGCCCTGTTGATTTCCGCGTTGATCCTCTGGATCAGCGATACGGGTGTCCCCGCCGGGACGTGCACGCCCAGCCAGCCGGTGATGTCGAACTTCGCGAAGCCCGCTTCCGCGATCGTCGGCAGCTCCGGGAGCGCGGGCGAACGTCTGGCACTGCTTACGGCCAGCGCGCGAAGCTTGCCGCTTTTCACGTGCGGGACCGCGGCCTGAGCGATCACGAACATGAGCTGTACCTGGTTTCCGAGAAGGTCGATGACCGCCGGCGGCACCGCCTTGTACGGCACATGCACCATTTCCACGCCCGCGAGCGTCTTGATCCACTCGATCCCGAGATGGGGGGCCGTGCCGTTACCTGAGGAGCCGTAATTGAGCTTGCCCGGCTGCGCGCGAGCGAGCTTGATCAGCTCAGCGACCGAGTGGGCCGGGACCGTCGGATTCACGACCAGCACGAACGGAATCGTCGCCATCAGGCCGACGGGGGCGACGTCGCGCGTAAGGTCGTACGACGTATTCGGATATACCGCCTGGTTGATCGCGATCGAGCTGCTCGTCATGAGCCACGTATAGCCGTCAGGCGCCGCTTTCGAGACGATCTCGACCGCGATGGCACCGCCCGCACCGGGCCGCGCATCGACGATGACTTGCTGACCCCAACTCTCGGTGAGCTTCTGTCCGACGATGCGCGCGAGCAGATCGGGGCTCGGACCGATGACAAAGCGGATGGGCTTTGCGGGATAGTCGTGGCCCGTGGGCTTGCTCGCCGCGTGGGTGTCGCATGCGGCGAGGAGTCCCATGGCAAGTGCGATGAGGCATGTGCGCATATTGGTCTTCCGAACGCTTCGGGATTGCTTCATCGCTGGCGCTCCTCGCAATGGCATCACATCATCGCGAGGCGTGATCGAGCGTGCCGGCGATCTCGCGGCACACGGAACTCACTGTATCCGGAGCAGACGCTTCGCATTCTCACCCAGAATCAGCTGCTTCTGCTCTTCCGTCAGCGTTTTCATCTGCGTCACCATTTTCACCGGCTCTTCGTACGCGATATCGAAACAGTAGTCGCTGCCCACCATGATCCGGTCCGCACCCACGAGGTCCACGAGGTCCTGGAGGACGTCGTCGCTGTAGCTGATCGTGTCGTAGGTGAAGCGCTTGAGATACTCGCTGGGCGGGCGCGGGATCGTCTTGCACTCCGCGCGCACCTGAAAACCGCGGTCGAGGCGTCCGCGCAGGATCGGCAGGGCGCCGCCCGCGTGCGGAAGCGAGATCTCCAGCCTGGGAAACGCGTCCAGCACGCCACCGAATATGAGATGCGAAGCTGCAAGAGCGGTTTCGAACGGATTGCCGCAGAGGTTGATGAGGTAGTATTGCTTCATCCGCTCGTTGTTCACCATCATCGGGTGCAGGAAAAGCGGCAGCCCCAGCTCTTCCATCCGCTCGTAGACGGGAAAGAAGCTGCGGTCCGAGAGATCGCGGTCGCGCACGACCGTGGCGATGTACACGCCGCGGATGCCCGGAAGCTTCGCAGCGCGCTCGAGCTCTTCCAGTGCGAGCTTCGGATTCTGGAAAGGCAGCGTAGCGAATCCGAGCAGGCGCTTCGGATGTTTCCTGTGCGCGTCGCTCGCTGCGTCGTTGAACGCCATGGAGAGCTGCATGCCCAGATCGTCGTCGGCCCAGTACACCATCGGCTGAGTGAGCGATAGCACATGCACTTCGACACCCTGTCGGTCCATCTCCTTGAGTCTCGCGTCGAGATCGATGAAGAGCGGCTCGATGGGACCGGTGCGCAGGAGCAGGCCGACCTGAATGAACGTACGTCCCTGCGCGTCCTGCACGACGGTCGTGCCGCAGCGCGACCCGAGCTTCGCGATGAGATCGATGTAGGATTGGGGAAAGTAATGGGCGTGCGTGTCGATAGTCGGCGCCTGCGGCACGGCGTTCCTCCGGTGTTGTTGGTTACGTGAGGTGCGAATGTTACTGCGTACAAGCTGCTTCGTCGCCTGCGGGCTGGCGCTCGCCGCGGTCACGGCAGCCGCGCAATATCCCGCCAAACCCGTTCGCTTTGTGGTGCCGTATCCCGCGGGCGGCGTAAACGATATCGTTGCGCGCATTCTGGGTCAGCGCATGACTGCGGCATTCAATCAGCCGTGGGTCATCGATAACCGTCCCGGACGCGGCGGCAACATCGGTACGGAAGCGGTCGCAAAGTCACCGCCCGATGGCTACACGCTGGTACACGGCGGCATGGGAAGTCTCACGCTCGGGCCATTCCTCGGCAAGGTGCCGTACGACGCGGTGCGCGACTTCACGCCGATCACGCTCACCGCGCGCGCACCGAACGTGCTGGCGGTGCATCCGTCCCTGCCCGTGAAATCCGTGAAAGATCTCGTCGCGCTCGCGAAAACGCGGCCCGGCGAGCTCAACTATGCGACGAGCGGCGTCGGCAGCACGCCGCATCTCACGGCCGCGCTGTTCGCTTCGATGGCAAACATCAGGATGGTGCACATCCCGTACAAAGGCGGACCGCCGGCCACCACTGACCTGCTCGCTGGACAGGTGCCGATCGGTTTCGCGCCGATACCGTCCTTCCTGCCGCACATCATGTCGGGCAAGTTGCGCGGTCTTGCCGTCACCGGCCTCCAGCGCTCTCCATCACTGCCGTCGCTGCCGACGGTGAACGAAGCGGGCTTGCCGGGTTTCGAAATGAGCCCGTGGTTCGGCGTGCTTGCACCGGCGGGAACATCGGCCGAGATCATCGCGAGGCTGAACGGCGAGCTCGTGCGCATCCTGCGCTCGCCTGACGTTGCGGCGCAATTCAGCGCGCAAGGTGTGGAGCCGGCCTATTCGACGCCGGAAGAATTTCTGGCGCTGATCAAAGCGGACCTGGGCAAGTGGGGCAAAGTGATCGCTGAGGCAGGGATCAAAGGCGAGTAGGGGTCGCTACCGCGGGGCTACGCTCGTCGCCCGCGTGCTTTCGAGCTTGTCGGGCACGTCGAATCGCGACGCCATGAAGTTGTCGATGATGCCTGCCGCGGCGAGCAGGACGACGAGAATCAGCACGCCCGTCGTGCGGTCGATCGGCCGGCCGGTCGTTGCGGGTTCCAGTGTGAGGATAGGGCAGCACACCCAGGTGAGCGCGGCCCACGCTGCAAAAATGAACACGAGCGAAATGACGAAGAGATGGCCGCTGTAGAAAAGATCCCCGTAGAGCAGCACGCCCGGCAGAATCAATGCGATGACACAGGAAAGCAGCCACCGACTGAAAACGTCCAGCCGCACGACCTGGCCGCAGGAGCGACATTGCGCCGTGCCGTCGAGCGCCGTGGACAACAAGTCGCGGCGCGTAAAAATCCTTCGACGGCATCGCGGGCAGGCGGACATCCGTCACTCTGCCTTGATGTTGGCCGCGCGCACGACTTTCGAGTAGCGCGCGCTTTCCGACTGCAACAGCGCTGCGAACTGCTCCGGCGTGCCGGGCAGGGCAGACTGACCCTGGACCCTGAACTTCTCCTGTATGTCCGGCGTGCGCAGGATTCGTCCGAGCTCCGTGTTGAGGCGTGCGATCGCGGCCGGGGGTGTTGCCGCGGGCACGACGTAGCCGGCCCAGTTCGTTGCTTCGAGCTCGGGATAACCGGCTTCCTTTACCGTGGGCACGTCCGGCAATGCGTCAGTGCGCGAGGCTGTCGTGACGACGATCGGCCGTACCTTCCCGCTCTTTGCGAAAGGCGCGACTTCTACGACGTTGCCGATGACGGTGACGATGTGGCCGCCCGCGATTGCCGTCATTGCCGGCGCGAGCCCGGAATAGGGCACGTGCACCACATTGACCTTCATCGTGAGGCGAAAGAGCTCGCCGAGCACATGCTGAATGGTGCCGACGCCGGGCGTGCCGTACGAAATCTCGCCCGGCTTTGCCCGCGCCAAGGCAATCAGCTCTTTCATCGTTCTAGCGGGCAGCGACGGGTGCACGGTAAAGGTCATCGGTAGCGAGCTCACCTGCGTCACCGCCTTGAAATCGTTGATCGGATCGTATTGCACGCGCCTGACGGAGGGATTGATGACGAAGCTCGGAAATACGATCAGCAGCGTGTGGCCATCCGCCGGCGCACGTGCGCCGAGCTCGTAGCCGATGACGGCGCCGGCTCCCGGCCGGTTGTCGACGATCACGGACTGTCCGAGCGCTTTGCTGAGGTGCTCGCCCAGCATCCTGCTCGTGATGTCGGCTGCACCGCCCGCAGCGAACGGGACGATGATGCGCAGCGGCTTGGAAGGGAATGCCTGGGCGAGTGCCTCGGAGGGAACAACGGTAGTGATTGCAATCGCAATCATCGTCGACGTGCGTCTCAACATCGGTTCATCTCCCTCACCGAACGCTGACCGTTCACTCTTCGACTCCGCCGTTCGGTCAGTCCACCTTTGCGCCCGATTCCTTCACCACCTTCGCCCATTTCTCGATTTCCGACTTGATGAGCTTTCCGAATTCACCCGGACCGGCGGGGCGCACGTCGACGCCCGACGCGAAAAGCCGGTCTTTCGCTTCCTTCGTTTCGAGCGCAGACAGCGTCACCTTGCTCAACGCATCGACGATGGGCGGCGGCATGCCTGCGGGGCCGACGATGCCGTACCAGGCGGCCGCCGCGAAACCCGGCAGCGCCGCTTCGGACATCGTCGGAAGATCGGGAACCGACGGCGAACGCTGTGGACCCGTGACCGCGAACGCTTTGAGCTTCCCGGCTTTCACCTGCGGTATCGCCGACGAAAGGCTCGCGAACATGAAATCCACCTGTCCGCCGAGAAGACCGGTGAGCGCTTCGGTCGCCCCCTTGAATGGCACGTGCACGGTCTTTACGCCCGCCATCGTATTGAAGAGCTCGCCCGAAAGATGCACGCTGGTCCCGGCGCCCGAGCTTGCATAGTTCAGCTGACCGGGTTTCGCTTTCGCGATTCCAATCAATTCCTTCACCGAATTCGCGGCGATGCGGTTGGTCGTGACGAGTACGTTGGGGCTTTCGCCGACGAGTGCGATCGGCGTGAAGTCGCGTACTGGGTGAAACGAAAGCTTCGAGTAGAGGCTGTGATTGATTGCGTGCGTGCCGATGGTCGCCATCATGACGGTGTAGCCGTCGGGCGACGCCTTCGCCGTCAGCTCGGCCGCGATATTGCCGCCGGCACCGCCGCGATTATCTATTACGAGCGGCTGTCCGAGCCGCTCGCGCATCTGCGGCTCGATCGCGCGCGCGATGATGTCGGCCGCGCTGCCGGCAGGAAACGGGATCAGCATGCGCACGGGCCGGGTGGGGTATTGCTGCGCCGCGAGCGGTGTCGAGCCGAGCACTAGAAGCAGCAAAGCCGCGAGTCGCATGGCACTTGTCCCCAAAACAATCCAGCCTATCACCGCGGCCCCCGAGGCGCTAGGCGCGCGCCGCGCACCTGCGCTATTCTTCTCGGCCTTCCCGGTGGTGATCAGGAGTTCATATCATGGCGAGCAACGACGGATATTACGAGGCGCTGTGGCCCCGCAGCCCCCGCCAGGTTCAGTTGAAGCCGCTCGCGAAGCGTCTCGACACGCTCGAAGGCAAGACCATCGCGCAGCTCTGGGATTTCGTTTTTCGCGGTGATGAAGTCTACGCGCTGCTGGAAGAGGGGCTGCGCGCGCGGTTTCCGAACATTCGCTGGGTGAGCTACAAGGAGTTCGGCAACACCCATGGCGGGGAGGAGCGCGAAGTCGTCGCCTCGCTCGCAAGACGTTTTAAGGAGCTCAAGGTCGACGCCGCGATCTCCGGCATGGGTTGTTGAGGAAGCTGCACGCCCGCCGTGTTGCGGGCGAGTGCGGCGGCCGAAGCAGCGGGAATCCCGTCTTCGACGATGGTGTGCGACGGTTTTCTTGGCCTCGCAGCCAGCACGTCCGTCGGTCTCGGTGTGCCGAACATTGCGATCGCGACAGTGCCCGGGCACACCGGTGTGCAGAGCAAAGAGGAACTGCGAGGGAACATCCTCGGTGTCACGATAGACGAGATCATCGACAACCTTACGCGCGAACCGGAAACGGCGACGCAGGAAACCGAGCCGGGCGCCTACGACATCGTGGTGAAAGGCGGTTTCGAGGAAGTGAACCGCTATTTCTACGAGCACGCGCTCTCGGACGGCCTGCCGGTCGTGCCCCCCACGCGCGAGCGCGTCGAGCAGTTCCTGCGGTTCACCGACCGCTCGCCGGACGAAGTGCTCGGCATACTGCTGCCGGACAGCCGCGCCGCCACGATCTGGAGCATCGCGGTGAATGGCGTCATGGCCGGCTGCCGGCCTGAATACATGCCGGTACTCGTCGCGCTGGTCGAGGCGATGGCGGATCCGTATTACGGCGTCGAGCACAGCGGCAATACGCCGGGTGGCGAAACGCTCATCGTGCTGAACGGCCCCATCATCAAGGAGCTCGGCTTCAACTATACGCAAGGCGTGATGCGCGACGGCTTTCTCCCGAATACGTCGGTCGGCCGTTTCTGGCGGCTGTACCTCCGCAATGTCGCCGGCTTTCTCCCGCACAAGAACGACAAGGCGACGTTCGGCAACACCTGGCGTGTCGTGGTGGCCGAGAACGAAGATGTCGTGAAGGAGCTCGGCTGGGAACCCTTGAGTGTCGACATGGGGTATGCCGCGGGCGACAACACGGTGACGATCTCCCGCTTCACCGGCGGCAATCACATCTCGTCGATCTCCGGGAGCACGCCCGAAGAGATGCTGCCCTACCTCGCGGACGCGGTCGTGCGCCAGTATTCCTGGCAGCTCATGTTCACGGTCGGGCAGGGTATGGGCACCCTGCGGCCACTCGTGCTGCTCGGTCCGATCATCGCGCGCACGATCGCGCGCTGGGGCTGGAGCAAGCAGCAGCTGAAGCAGTACTTGTACGATCACGCGCGCCTCCCGGCCCGTCAGTACGAGCGCATCCTTCGCGATTGGACGATGAAGCCAACGTGGAATCTCGAGGAGGAAGTGCGTCTCGGCCGCGTGCCGAAAGCGTTTTTCGAATCGAGCGATCCGAAGCGCATGGTGCCGCTCGTCTGGGAGCCCGACGATTACATGATCGTCGTGACCGGTGATCCCGCGCGCAACAGCGCGTACGTCTTCGCACACAACGGTGTGCTCGGTTACCCGGTCGCCAGGAAAATCTCGGCGCCGCCCGCGGTATTTCGCAGGCGCGTCCAGAAGAAGGAAGAGCATGTCGCTACGCCGTAGGCGCGATATCTGGGATGTGGTCGTAGTCGGCGGCGGTATCGGCGGGCTTACGGCAGCATGGTATTGCGCGCGGCGCGGGTTGCCGACGGCATTGCTCGAAGCCGAAGGCATGCTCGGCGGTCAGGTGGCGACCGTGAACACGCTCGACGACTGGCCTGCGACCGGCGAAGTCTCGGGGGTCGAGCTCGCGAACGGCATGCTTGAAAAACTTGGCAACAACTCAGTGGACGTGATTCACGAGGCGGTAGAGGCAGTGAGGCCCGCGCAACAGCAAGGTCTGCTGCTCGTCAAGACTGAAAAGCGCACGTTGCGTACTCGACGTGTCGTGGCGGCCGCGGGCGCGAAGCTGCGAGCGCTTGGCGCACCCGGCGCGGACGGGCTGCGCGGCAAAGGCGTATCGCAATGTGCCCACTGCGATGGGTATTTCTTCAAAGGACAGGACGTCACGGTCGTCGGAGCCGGCGATTCCGCACTGCAGGAAGCACTTGTCCTGGCGCCGCTCGCGAGATCGGTCACGATCGTCGTGCGGTCGCAATTACGCGCGAAGCGCGCTTATGTGGAACGTGCGGCGTCGGCCCCCAATGTGAAGTTCGTGTGGGACAGCGAAGTCGACGCCGTGCTCGGCAACGGGGTGGTCACGGGGGTGCGGCTGCGTAACGTGCATAGCGGTGCCACGTCGGAGCTCGCATGCAGCGGCGTGTTTCCGTTCATCGGGGTAGAGCCGAACACAGCTTTCCTGCCGCCTTCCATACGGCGGGACGACAGCGGACGCGTCATTACGGATGATCGTATGCGGACGGCCGACCCGGCAATTTTCGCAATAGGGGCGTTGCGGTCGGGCTTTTCCGGCGAGCTCACCGGCGCGGTGGGGGAGGCCGCGGTCGCCGCGGCGACGATCGCCAGCGATCTGTCGCGGTAATGGCGCTGTGCTTCGGCTGATGCGGTGCAGGCTCGAGTTTTGCAGCGGCTCCTTTCTAATGAACGGATATACTTCGCCACGCGCCTTCAAGAGCGCCTGACTCGAGGAATCCCCGCAGGACGGCTCGAATAACATGAACGAACTCCGCGCTTTCCTTCCACAGACGAATATCGCGTACTTCACGATGGAGCTTGCGCTTCGCGTGGAGGTCCACACCTACGCGGGCGGTCTGGGCGTTCTCGCCGGCGACACCGTGCGTTCGTGTGCGGACCTCGAGCTGCCGGTGGTGTTCATATCGCTGCTGAGCCGGGCCGGGTACTTCAGGCAGGAAATCAACGCCGACGGCTGGCAGGTCGAACATCCGGACCCGTGGGAGATCGAGCGCTGGGCGCGTCCGCTCGCCGCGATGATCGGCGTGCAGATCGAGAACCGTGACGTGTGGGTCCGTCCATGGCTCTATGTCCACAAATCGGACGCGGGTTATTTCGTGCCGGTGCTGCTGCTCGACACCGACCTCGAACAGAACGATGCGCAGGACCGCAATCTCACGCACTACCTGTACGGTGGAGACGAAGTCTATCGTCTGAAGCAGGAACTGCTCCTGGGCGTGGGCGGTGTGCGCATACTCGAAGCGCTGAGCTTCCAGATCGGCACGTACCACCTTAACGAAGGACACGCAGCGTTCGCAACGATCGAGCTTCTCAAGCGCTTCCCGAGGAGGCGCCGGCAGACCGACAAAGCCGAGTGGTCCTTCGACGCCGACCGCGTGCGCGATCTCTGTGTCTTTACCACGCATACTCCCGTGGATGCGGGCCATGACCGCTTCTCGTACGAGCTCGTCGAGCGAGTCGGCACCGATCTCATGCCGATCGAAGCGATGAAAGTGTTCGGCGGTCACGATCGTCTGAACATGACGCGTCTCGCGCTGAATCTGAGCGGCTACGTGAACGGCGTTGCACAAAGGCACGCGGTCACGGCGCGCGAAATGTTCCCGGGTTTCGATGTCCGGGCAGTGACCAATGGAGTTCACGTGGGCACGTGGGCGCACCCGGCAATCGCGGCGCTCTATCACGCGAATTTCCCGCAGTGGATGTACGAGCCCGAAGTGCTGCTGCGCGCCGACAGTCTCGGCGACAACGATATCTGGACCGCGCACGAGAAAGCCAAAGCCGATTTGTGCACGCTCGTTCGGGAGGAGACCGGGGTTGAGCTCGATCCGAAAGTGCCGATCATCGGATTCGCGCGCCGGATGACCGGCTACAAGCGCCCGGATCTGCTCCTGAGCGATCTCGGCCGCCTTTCCGCGATTGCTGCCAAGTACCCCTTCCAGGTCGTGTTCTCAGGTAAGGCGCATCCTGCCGACAGTGCAGGCAAGAACAGCCTGCAGAACATACATAAGGCCATGCGTGAGCTTGCCGGACGCATTCCGATCGCGTTCCTCCACAACTACGACATGGCCGTCGCACAGGTTCTCGTGGCCGGCGCGGACGTATGGCTGAATACGCCTTTGCCGCCCCTCGAAGCGTCGGGGACGAGCGGCATGAAAGCCGCCGTGAACGGGCTGCTCAACCTGAGCATGCTGGACGGCTGGTGGGTCGAAGGCTGCATCGAAGGCGTGACGGGCTGGGCGATCGTCGACGGCAACGATGCAAGCCCGCTCTACGACAAGCTCGAGAACGTGGTGCTGCCGCTGTACTATCAGAACCGCACGCAGTGGATCTGGATGATGAAGCAGGCGGTGAGCAAGATCGCGTGCTATTTCAACAGCCATCGCATGATGCGACGCTACGCGGCGGAGGCTTACCTGCGCTAGCGCGCAGGCGCGCGTCCGCCGCTTGCGTCGACACGCGGCCGGTAAACGAACAGAGGGAACCAAGGTTTCCCTCCGAAACCTTTCCTTTGGTGGGTGCCTCAGGAACGCACCGCGAAAGAATGAATAAAAAGCAACCGGCGAAGCCTCGCCGCAAGAATCTCAGGCCCGATCCCGCCCATCTCGACCCTGACACCACGCCGGTCATGAAAAGCGGCATGGTGCAGGCGCTCGGGATCCGCGTGACCTCGCTCTCGCCGAAGAAAGTCGTCGGCGAGATGACGATCACGCCGATGCACATGAACGCGAACGGCCGCGTGAACGGCGGCGCGATCATGGCGTTCGCCGATGCGCTCGGGGCCGTCGGTGCCGTTGCGAACCGTCCGCCGGGCTACCGGGGGGGAACGATCGAATCGAAGACGAACTTCTTCGCTGCGGGTGTGGGTCCGGTGCTCTCGGCCGTCAGCACTCCACTCCACGTCGGAAGAACGACGTCGGTGTGGCAGACGACGATCCGGAATGCAGACGGCGCGATGGTCGCGATCGTGACGCAGACGCAGATCGCGGTGCCGGCGAAAGAGCCGTCCTCCTGACGAAAGGCAGGCCGGTCGTCGTCCTGACGAAAGTCAGGATCCGTTCGTCGTCCTGGCGTACGCCAGGATCCATTTTGACGTTAAACCTAGATCCCGGATCGAGTCCGGGATGACGTGGTGGCTCGCGTCCAGGATGACGAAGCTACTGCGTTACTCCACTTGCCCGCATCGCCTCGATCTCGTCGTCACTGTAGCCCGCCTCGCGCAGAATCTCGACGCTGTGCTCCCCCAGTTTCGGAGCGGGTCTCTGCGCGCCCGGCGGCGATTCCGACCAGCGGCTCGGCACGGCCATCGAGCGGATCGTGCCTTCCGACGGGTGCTCGACACTCGAGAAGAACCCCGTTTCGTTGAGGTGTCGATCCTGCAGCAAGTCATCCAGCGAATTGAGCGGCATAACCGGAATGTCCGCTTCCGTGAGCGCCGCAAGCCACTCCGCGTTCGTGCGTGTGCGTATGTGGTCCGCGACGAAGGCATACGCAGCATCGAAATGCTGCGAGCGGCTCGCCTGCGTCGCGAACCGCGGATCGTCTTCGAACAGCTCGTCGCGCCCGATGAGCTTGAAGAAGTTACGCCATTGCTTGTCGTTGTAAATGAGCAGGCAGAGATAGCCGTCCCGGGTCTCGTACGGGTTGCGGAATTTCGCGAGCAGGCGCGGATTGCCCATCGGGCCGATCGGGGGATCGAACGTTTCGCCGCCCATGTGATCGCCGAGGACGAACTGCGAGAGGCTTTCGAACATGGGCACTTCGACCGACTGCCCTTTGCCTGTTCGCTCGCGGTAGAACAGCGCCGTCGTGATCGCGTTCACGGCGTTGAGGCCGGTGATGCGATCGGCTACGGTCGACGGTACGAAACGCGGACGATCGCCCCCCGCCTGCTGGGCGATGGAAGGCAGGGCCACCATGCCCTGGATGATGTCGTCGTAGGCCGGCTTCGCGGCGTAAGGCCCGTCCTGGCTGAAGCCGTACGCGCCGACATAGATGATGCGCGGATTCACTGCGCGCACGTCGTCGTAGGTGAGGCGCAGCCGTGCCATCGCCTGCGGTCTCACGTTGTAGACGAGCACGTCCGAGGAAGCCGCGAGCCTCAGCAGCGCTTCGCGCCCGGCGGGCTGCTTGAGATTCAGGACAATGCTGCGCTTGTTGCGGTTGAGATGCAGAAAGATGTGCCCCATGCCGGCGTTTCGCATGGGAGCGGCGTGGCGCATGTTGTCGCCTTCGGGCGGCTCGACCTTGACGACGTCGGCGCCGAGGTCCGCGATGATCTGGGTCGCGTAAGGTCCGAGAATGACGGATGTCAGGTCGATCACCCTCACGCCGGCGAGCGGGCCGGTCATTCAGGTGGGAAGCACGCCGGATCGTGCATGCCGATGAAGATTTCCATCAGCGGATTGTAACAACAGGCTAAACGTGCAAAGCCTCGCGCTCCGCGGCTTCCCGGGTGTGACAGCAACCGATGACGATCAGCCGCTCGGCAACCCAGACTTCGTAGATCCAGCCGCCGGATCGT
>DASRIK010000200.1:0-9259 GCA_035650035.1 Burkholderiales bacterium
TGCCGAATTCCCCGCGTTCGGTTGGAGTCTGCCACTCGACGCCGCGAACCCATGGCATGTCCAGCATGTGCTGAACACCCTGCACGAGAAAGCGATGGGCTTGCGTCTCCTCCTGCGCAAGCTCGGCCAGGCGCTGAACCCAGCGCTCGAACGGCAGGCCGAGGCTCATGAGATAGCTCGAAAGCAGGTAGCCGATCCCCGCAAACCCGCTGCTGGGATACCACAGCCACGAGAGCCCGACCAGCAACGCTCCAATGCCGAGCAGCGTCTGCGCGAGCGCAATCACATAGTCGCCCTGGCTGACTTCGCGAATGACGAAGCTACCGAGGACCAGCACGAGAACGAGGAAGAAAAAAAGGACGCTGTAGAAGAGGTCCACGCCGACGGGCGTTCCGGCCTGCTGCGCCGGCACGCGTACCGCCAGGATCACCACGGGCAGGAGCGGCAGGCCGTAGCGCACGAGCATCGCGATCGCCGGCTTGTCTATCCCGACGGTGAAAAGCTGGGGGACGATCCAGGCGAGCAGCACCGACAGCAGGTAGGAAGCGGCAAGGATGGAAATCAGGCGCTGGCGGCGGTCAGCGAGGCGCGGGACGCTGCCGCCGATGAGCCCGAAGAGCACCGCGACCCACAGCGCCATCAGCCACCAGTTGTACCAGCCGACGAAAAGTGCCGCGACGAGGACGACAACAAAGGCCTGTCGCGGCTCGACTTCCCGTTCGCCGCGCCATACCGGCTGCCAGAGGAGGAACAGACCGAAATGCGCAAGAAGGAAAGCGCGCGCCCACCACGCCTCGATACCCCACGCAAACGCCGCGTGCAATGCAAGCAGCATCAAACCGAGCGACCACTGCGGATTCGCCGCCGCGATACGTCCCGGTGCGCTGAGCGCGGTGCTGTTCATGAGTGCTCCGGCTTCACGGCGCCACGATGGCGCAGCGGTTTCGCATCGCTATACTGTCGCACAACCAAGCCATGACGAACCGACTCGTAGCGATCGCCCGTTTCAGCGTGCTCGAAGCGCTGCGAACGCGTCTGCCGCTCCTCACCGCGGGCGTCATCCTCATGCTCCTCGGCGCGAGCTTCTTCGTGCGTGAGATCGCAATAGCCGAAAGTGGGCGATTCCAGACGGCATTTTATGCCGCCACTACGCGCTATGCGATCGCGTTCGTCGCCATGCTCTACGTGATCGCGAGCGTGAGCCGCGAGTTCCAGGACAAGGGCCTCGAGCTCGTGCTCGCGCTCGATCTCGCGCGCGCCGAGTACGTCCTCGGCAAGCTTCTTGGTTTTCTTGCGATCGCCGGAGCGCTCGCGCTTGCGGTCGGGGTTCCACTCTTCGCGCTCGCCGGCATCGAACCAGCTGTGCAATGGACCATCTCGCTCGGCGTGGAGCTCGCGGTCGTCGTTGCGCTCAGTCTTTTCTGCGCCATCACGTTCAATCAGCTCATGCCGGCCGCAGCCGTGGTGATCGGGTTCTATCTGCTCGCGCGCGCGATCGTTGCCATCCGGTTGATCAGCGCAAATCCGATCGCGGGCGCCGACGCGCTTTCGCACCAGTTCATGAGCTGGCTCGTCGAAGGCATCGCGCTCGTCATACCGGCCCTGGAGCTGTGGACTCGCACCTCCTGGCTCGTTGATCAGCCGGCGGAATGGACTGCGCTTGCGGCGATCGTTGGACATGGGGGACTCTTCACCATCGTTCTCGCAGCCGCCGCCGTTTTCGATTTCTATCGGAAGAACTTTTGAATGCGGTGGCGACTGGCACGAAGCACAGAGCGGTCGATCGCGTCCGTCCCGAAGCTCGGGCTCATCGTGCTCGCTGCCGCTCTCGCGCTGCACATAACCTGGCAAGCGCTCGAGCCGCCGCCGCAAGCCCGGGGTGCCGCGTTACGTGCGCCGCCGGACCCGAAATGGCTGCGGGTCGCAAGTCTCGGCGAGCCGATCGCGTTCGCTCAGGCGCTGACTCTTTACCTTCAAGCCTTCGATAACCAGCCGGGGCTGAGCGTCCCTTACCGCGAGCTCGATTACGCCGCCGTGCTCGCCTGGCTCAAAGCGATCCTCGCGCTCGATCCACGAAGCCAGTATCCGCTCATGATGGCGGCTCAGCTGTACGCACAGGTGCCGGACGAGGCGAAAACGCGGGCAATGCTCGATTTCGTTCATCAGCAATTTCTTCACGCTCCGGACCAGCGCTGGCGTTGGCTCGCCCATGCGGCCCTGATCGCGAAACACCGGCTTCGCGACATGCCTCTAGCTTTGCGCTATGCGGACGACATTACCGTTAACGCCCGAGCGGCCCAAAGCTGGGCGCGTCAGATGCGGATATTCATCCTGGAAGACATGGGTGAATCTCGCGCCGCCGCCGTCCTCCTGGGGGGTCTGCTCGCGAGCGGCGAAGTCAGCGATCCAGCCGAAATCCGCTTTCTGACCGAGCGGCTGGACAAGCTCAAAGCTGACGAAATCTCGACGTTCCCGTCTAAATCTCGTTAGCAAGTTTCTGATTTTGATGCCGTTATAGCCCCTGAAGCCGCGTCAAAGGCTGGTATGCGTCTTGCGGAAGGCGCGGCACTCGTCAAGTAAGGGGCTACTATGAACAAACGCGAACAAGGCTTTACCCTGATCGAGATCGCCATCGTGCTGGTCATCATCGGCCTGCTCCTCGGCGGTGTTCTCAAAGGTCAGGAGCTGATCACGGGCGCGCGGGTGCGCAACCTGATCGGGCAGCAGGACGGCATCAAAGCAGCGTATTTCGGGTTCCTCGATCGTTATCGCGCGCTCCCAGGTGACTACCGGAATGCGGCGACCACCATCGCGAACGTGAACACCAGCGGCGATGGTGACGGCCAGATCGAAGCTGACAATGGCACGAACAAGGAAAGCATCCTCGTCTGGGAGCACCTCGCCAAGTCAGGCTTCATCAATGGCTCGTATACCTACGCCGCCACTGTCAGCGATGCCACGAACCCGATGAATCCGTTTGGCGCATTCGTCGAGCTGGTACACGACGCCGTTTACGGTGGTGCCGCGTCGGCGGTGCGTCCGAACCTGAAGACGGGCAACCGCATCCCGGTCGAAATACTGGCCGAGGTCGATCGGAAGGTCGACGACGGTCTGCCAAATACGGGTTCGTTCCGTACGTCCGACTTCAGCACCCCGGATGCAGGGTGCATCGATACTACGGTGACTCCGAACACCTGGGACGGCAACGGCGGCAAGTCAAATTGCGGTGCAGCAACGCTCTTCTAAGCGACTGCCCCTGACTTGACCCCACATGGCGCCACCGCGAGGTGGCGCCATCTTGCTTTAGACGACGCCATCAGAAAGAGCCAGCAACCCTCGATCAGGTGAGCTGAACTCCAGAACCTGCCGAGGCGCACGAGTTTCGACGGCCGCATGTAACGGGGCAACGGGAACAGCCGCATCGACACCGCTGGCAATGAAAACACGCTTGTATGGGAGCGCCTCTCGATCGCTGCGAACTGCACCGGCGTGTCCCTGCTGTAGCTCAATAACGCCTTAGCGCCAACGAGTTGCAGCACGCGCCGGAGGTCGCGACGAGCGCTCTCTGCTATACTCCGCGCGCATGGTTCAGGCCGTCCGCAAACCCGCCGGCGACGATGCGATTGCGATCGCGCGCGACGTGCTGGAAATCGAAGCCAAGGCAATCGCGGACCTCGTTTCCCAGCTCGATGAGCGCTTCACGGAAGCGGTGCACACGATACTCGCGTGCCGCGGCCGGACCGTCGTAAGCGGCATCGGAAAATCCGGTCACATCGCGCGCAAGATCGCATCGACGCTCGCAAGCACCGGCACGCCCGCCTTCTTCGTGCATCCTGCCGAAGCGAGCCATGGCGACCTCGGCATGATCGCGCGGGACGACGTTTTCATCGCGCTTTCGAACTCGGGCGAGAGCGCTGAGCTGCTCGCGATCGTGCCGCTCGTGAAGCGCCAGGGTGCAAAGCTCATCTCGCTCACCGGCAATCCCGAATCCACTCTCGCCAAAGAAGCGGATGTGCATCTCTATGCGGGTGCGGAGAAAGAAGCGTGTCCGCTCAATCTCGCGCCGACAGCCAGCACCACCGCAGCACTCGCGCTCGGCGACGCACTCGCAGTCGCGTTAATGCACGCGAAAGGATTCACGCGCGACGAGTTCGCGCTCTCGCACCCGGGCGGGGCGCTGGGACGAAGACTTCTTACGCACGTGCGCGACGTCATGCGAACGGGCGAAAGCGCCCCGCGCGTCGGTCAGCAGGCGACGCTCATGGAAGCGCTGCTCGAGATGTCGCGAGGACGCATGGGCATGACCGCCGTGCTGGATGACGCGGGGCGCGTGATCGGCATTTACACCGACGGCGACCTACGGCGTTCGCTCGAGAAAAGCGTCGACCTGCGTGCGACGCGCGTGGCCGATGTGATGAGCGGCCACCCGCGCACGATCGGCCCTGAACGTCTGGCCGTGGAAGCCGTCGAAATCATGGAGCGCGACAAAGTGAACCAGATCCTGGTGGTGGACGAAGGGAAACGCCTGGTCGGCGCGCTCAACATGCACGACCTTTTCCGCGCGAAAGTGATCTGACGCCGAGCACTGTCCGCGCACCGTGGAGAATATGCAGCAGGTCTATTTAAAAGCCCGGGCGGTACGCCTCGCGATTTTTGACGTCGACGGCGTCCTGACGGACGGCGGGCTGCACTACAGCGACAGCGGTGAAGAAACGAAGATTTTCGACGTGCGCGACGGTCACGGCATGAAAATGCTCCAGTCGAGCGGCGTCGAGATTGCCATCATCACGAGTCGGAGCTCGAAGTGCGTGGCGCGTCGCGCCGAGAACCTCGGCATCGATCTTCTCTTCCAGGGGGTGGAGAACAAGGTCACAGCGTTCCAGGCGCTCGTGGGCGATCTCGAGCTCGAGCCGGTCGCCTGCGCCTACATGGGCGACGATTGGGTGGATCTGCCTGTCCTCCTGCGCTGCGGTCTGGCGCTGTCGGTGCCCGAAGCGCCCGCGGTGGTCCGGCAGCGGGTGCACTACGTGACGCACGCGCGTGGCGGCCGCGGCGCCGTGCGCGAGGCCTGCGAGCTGATCATGCAGGCACAGGGGACTTTCCAGTCCCACCTGGCTGCGTTCCTGGTCTGAGTTGGCGACTCACGTGAACGAGCGGTTCGGCGGCTGGTTTCCGCTGATTCTTCTTGCGGCGCTCGCCGCATTGACCTTCTGGCTGGATCACGTTGTCCAACCGCCATCGGGTCCTGCCAGCCAGGCACCGCGGGACGAGCCGGATTACATCGTCGATGGGCTCTCCGCAGTGCGCATGGACCGCGAAGGTCGGGTAAAGCACACCCTTCGTGCGCGGAAAATGACCCACTTTCCGGAGGACGATTTGACGCTGCTGGAGGCACCGAACTTCGTCACGTACGGCGAAGGCCATGCGCCGGTCACCGTCACTTCGAAACAGGCGCGGATGTCGGGGAATGGCGAGAACGTGTTCTTCGAAAAGGACGTGCGTGTGGTGCGCGCGCCCGACGGTAGCCGCGGTGAGCTCATCCTGGAAACGAGCTTCCTCCACGTCATCCCGGAGGCCAATATCGTGCAGACCGACAAACCCGTGACAATCCGGGACGCCACGGGCTTCGTCACCGCAAGTGGCTTAGAATTGAACAGTGAAACACGCGTTCTCAAGCTGGAAGGTCGGGTGAAGGGCACGTTTGTAACGGGCAAGGGCCGGAGTGAGCGCTAACCGCTTCGTCACCACAGGCCTGGCACTGACTGTTGCAGCGGTCTGCGCGCTCGTCGCCGCTACGCCGGCCCACGCGGAGAAAGCAGACCGCAACAAACCCATACATCTAGAGGCCGATCGCGTTACCGTCGACGACGCCAAACAGGTCGCGACCTTCACCGGAAACGTCGTTCTCACGCAGGGCACGCTGGTCATGCGCGGTGACCGCATGGAAGTGCGCCAGGACAAGGAAGGATTCAGGCAGGGCGTCATGTGGGGCAACCTTGCATACTTTCGCCAGAAGCGGGAAGGCTTCGACGAGCACATCGAAGGCTGGGCGGAGCGCGTCGAATACGACGGGCGAGCCGATAAAGTGCAGATGTACAACCGCGCAATGCTCAAGCGCGGCCAGGACGAGGTGCGCGGCAACTACATTTCCTACGATGCGAACACGGAATTTTTTCAGGTGAATGGCGGCGGGACGAGGTCAGCGGCAGCCAAGGCCGGCGACGAACGCGTGCGCGTTATCCTGCAGCCGAAACCGAAGGAGGCACGCCCGCCTGCCTCCGGCAAGTCCGACGACGGAGCTGAAGTAACTCGTGGAGATGCGGGTGGCGGCCGGAAATAAGGCCGTGTTACGCGCCGCAGAGTCGCCGAATGCGGCGCTCGAGCTCGTACCCGAGACGGGCGCACAGCGCGCCGAGCTTCGTGTCGACAACCTGCGAAAAAGCTACCGCTCGCGGATCGTTGTAAAAGACGTTTCGCTCGAGGTCCACAGCGGCGAAGTGATCGGCTTGCTCGGACCCAACGGCGCCGGCAAAACGACCTGTTTTTACATGATGGTCGGCCTGATCCCGATGGACGGCGGCGAGCTGTACCTCAACGGCGAGCGCCTCACCCACATGCCGATTCACGCCCGTGCGCGGCGGGGTCTGAGCTATCTTCCACAGGAAGCATCGATTTTCCGGCGGCTTTCGGTCGCGGACAATGTGCGGGCGGTTCTGGAGCTGCACGAAAAAGACGCCAACACCATCGAGCTCAAGCTCGATGACCTGCTCCGCGAGCTACACATCGCACACCTCCGGGACAATCCGGCGATCAGCCTTTCCGGCGGCGAGCGTCGGCGCGTCGAAATCGCGCGCGCGCTTGCAACGGAGCCGCGTTTTATTCTCCTGGACGAGCCTTTCGCGGGTGTGGATCCGATCGCCGTCCTGGACATCCAGAAGATCATCCGTTTTTTGAAAGGTCGAGGCATTGGTGTGCTTATCACGGATCACAATGTAAGAGAGACTCTCGGCATTTGCGACCGGGCTTACATCATCAACGACGGGTCGGTTCTCGCCTACGGGAAGCCGGAGGAAATCGTTTATAATGAGAGCGTAAGAAAGGTGTACTTGGGGGAGCACTTCCGGCTCTAGCGCTTGCCTTGCGAAGCCAGACGGAGCCTCGCGGGCACTGTCGAGGCCACCGCCCGCGCACCTCCAGAACGCATGAAGCACTCCCTCCAACTCCGGCTATCTCAGCACCTCACCCTCACTCCGCAGCTGCAGCAGTCGATCCGGCTGCTGCAGCTGTCCACGCTGGAGCTCAACCAGGAGCTCGAGCGCTTCCTGCAGGAAAATCCGCTGCTCGAGCGCGACGAAGGACCTATCGAGGTGCTTCCCGGGCCGGTCGGACTGAACGGCGCGACTCCCGCAGAGGGTGTCACGGAGGCCGCAGTCACATCCACGGACGACGGGCCGGCATCGTCGGAAGGCGATAGCTTCCCCAGCGAACGCGAAGGCCCCTACGGTGCGGGCAGCCGCGAAGACGGAGATGACGACGATTATCCCCAGCTCGCTGCCGAGAACCCGACGCTCCGCCAGCACCTCATTTCACAGCTCTCGCTCACGAATCTCCCCGCGCGCGACCGCACGCTCGTCATCCTTCTCATCGAATCGCTCGACGACGACGGCTACCTCACGCAAGACCTGGCGGAACTCCAGGCGATGCTTCCGGAGGAGCTCGACGTCGAGCTGGAAGAGCTGCAGATCGCGCTCAAGCATCTGCAGCACCTGGAGCCGACCGGCGTGGGCGCACGCAACCTCGGCGAGTGCCTTGCGCTACAGCTCTGTGCCCTGCCGGAAAGCACGTCTTGGCGGGCCGAGGCGTTGGAGGTGGTACGCAATCATCTCGAGGCGCTCGCTGGACGGGACTTTGCGCGTCTCCGAAAGGCCCTGCGCTGTGACGACGCCACGCTGCGCGGGTTGCAGAAGCTCATCACGGGCCTCAACCCGCGGCCCGGGCGTGAGTATGCCTCGGACGATACGCGCTACGTCGTGCCCGATGTGATCGTGCGCAAGGTGAAAGGCGTCTGGCTGGCATCGCTCAATCCCGATGCGATGCCGAAGCTGCGTATCAACCGCCTTTATGCGGACATCCTGTCGCGCGCGCGCAACTCGGGCTCGCAGCAGCTCGCGAGCCAGCTCCAGGAAGCCAAGTGGCTCATCAAGAACGTACAGCAGCGTTTCGACACGATACTGAGAGTCGCTCAGTCGATCGTCGATCGCCAGCGGCACTTCTTCGAGCACGGCGAAGTCGCGATGCGGCCACTCGTCCTGCGCGAAATCGCGGAAGTGCTCGAGCTGCACGAATCAACCGTGTCGCGCGTGACCACACAGAAGTTCATGCATACGCCGCGCGGTATTTTCGAGCTGAAGTATTTCTTCGGCAGTCACGTCACGACCGAGAGCGGTGGCGCTGCATCCAGCACCGCGATCCGGGCGCTCATCAAACAGCTCGTGAGCGCGGAGAATTCGCGAAAGCCGCTCTCTGACAGTCAGATCTCAGAAATCCTCGGCCAGCAGGGCATCGTCGTCGCCCGGCGAACGGTAGCCAAATACCGCGAATCGCTGCAGATCCTGCCGGTAAACTTGAGAAAAACACTGTAGTCCATACACAAGAAGGGGCTCGCATGAACTTGAACCTCACGGGGCACCAGCTGCCGATCACTCCTGCGATACGTGATTACGTCTACTCGAAGCTCCAGCGCATCACGCATCATTTCGACAACGTCATCGACGTGAACGTCGTCATGTCGGTCGAAAAGCTCCAGCAGAAGGTTGAAGCCACCGTTCACGTCCGCGGCCGCGAGATTTTCTGCGAAGCATCCGCGACGGACATGTATGCTGCGATCGACGGCCTCATCGACAAGCTCGATCGCAAGATCATCAAGCACAAGGAAAAGACGCTGTCGGGCCGCCACGACGGCGCACCGCTCAAGCACCAGCGGGCCGAGTAACTCGCGAGCGCCGCAGGCGCGCCGCTCATCTCAGATCATGAATCTCATCACTAAGTTGTTGCCGGAGTCCAACGTCCTGATAGACCTGGACGTCTCCAGCAAAAAACGCGTATTCGAGCAGGTCGGGCTGGTCTTCGAAAACAACAAAAGTATTGCCCGAAGCGAAGTGTTCGACAGCCTGTTTGCACGCGAGAAGCTCGGTTCGACGGGCCTGGGCCAGGGGATCGCCATCCCTCACGGCCGTATCAAGGGGCTGAAGGAAGCAGT
>DASRIK010000201.1:0-2653 GCA_035650035.1 Burkholderiales bacterium
AGCAGTTCGCCCAGCCCAATCTTGTGCTCTGCGGAGACTGGGAAAACGTGCTCGAACCCGAGCGCATGAAACTCGTGTGTCAGGCCCGAACGCGCTTCCGCGTCGATCTTGTTTACCGCCAGCGCAACTGGCTTTCCAAGCTTGCGCAGCATCGCGGCGAGCTCGCGGTCGGTGCCGGTAATCTCCGTCCGGCCGTCGATGGCAAAAATGATGTGGTCTGCATTGTCGAGTGCAACTCGGGCCTGCTTCAGGATCTCGGCCGGAATCAGCGCGGCCTCATTCGGGATGATGCCGCCGGTATCGATCAGCTCGAAGCGCTTTCCGCGATGCGTCGCCTCTCCATAAATGCGGTCGCGCGTTATGCCCGGCTCGTCTCCGACGATCGACCGGCGCTGTCCCGTGATGGCGTTAAACAGAGTGGACTTGCCGACGTTCGGTCTGCCGACAATTACGATCGACGGCAGCCGGACGCCTTCAGGCATTCGCCAGCCTCTCGGCAGTCCACGCGGCATCGGCCTCAATCTGCACGGAGCGCGTGTCGGGGTATAGTTTCCGCACCTCCGCGACCGGCATCTTCCTTCCTGCTCCGTCGAGCGTGCCCGCGAGAACGATTTTCCGAGGCGCGATGGTGCTTGCGATATCGGGCAGGTCGGCGCGATTCAGAACTCCGGGAACGAAGTTCGCGAATGCCGCGTCGTATGTCTCGTTTTCGACTACACTGCGAAACGAAGCCAATCCGTCGGCCAGGTACAAGGTCCTGATCCTCGGCTCCGCCGCGGCCGCCACCAGCGCCGGCACGGTCATCTTTCCGATCGCCGCGACAGTGGCGTCCTCGCCCACAGCGTGCACCGCTGCCCGCACGTCCAGCGCGCGTTGCGCGAGCAGAGGCCTGCCCAGAATCAACGACGCCCACGCCCACGACTCTTCGTTCGCGTGCCCGCGTGCATGACGCGCGGCCGCTCTGCCGAATTCCGGCGTGACATCGCCCGTCCCGCGCAGGTCCGGTATCAACACGCGAAAACCGCGCAATGCGAGTTGATGAAACAACTCCTCTTCCCGAAAATTCGTCAGCCGGCTCGCCTGCAGCAGCACCAGCGATCCCTTAACTGACGCAGCCGGCCGCGGCTCGTACAACCACGCCGGCATATACACACCAGGCTCTACCAGGATGTCGAGCGGTGTTACCTGTGCTCCTCGCAAGGGCTCCGCCGCGAATCGCTGCACCTCGATCTTCGGAGCAGCAATCGAAAGCAGCGTGCGCCCCGCGGCTTTCATGCCGGCCGCACGAGTCCGGTTCATGCGGAACGGCGTCTCCCCGTTCAACTCGCGTATGACATTGCCGCTCTTCGTCGCCCACAGCACCTGGTCTTTTTCGACAACGGTGGGCGGCTCCTCTGTGATCTCCTGCGAGTCGCCTTTCAACCATCGCGCAAACCAGTTGTAGATAAACAGGCGCGTGTCGTACGACAACCCGTGCGGCAGCCCGGTGCCATCCCACTTGATGTGGTCAGGCTTTCCGAGCACCTCGTATGCAGATCGCAGTTTCTTGAACTCTTCCCAACCGTTGCTGATGTAGCGAGGTGAGTACGTCCCGAAGAAATCTTTGTGACTGACGCTGATCAGCAGCGGCTTGGGTGCGAACGGATACATCGTGTCCCAACGGTCCCAGCCGAGCGGTCCCGATCCGGGAAAATCCTGCTCGGCATCGTCCACGGGGCCGGGCGGATTCCAGTCGCCCGATGCGAAGTTCTCCGTGTTGCCGCTACAAACCGCAGCCGCTACGAGACGATCGTCGACGGCGACCAAAAACATCGTCAGCGTTCCGCCGCCCGATTGACCGGTCGACGCGAGCCGCTTTGGATCCACCAGCGGGTGAGACGCAAGAACGTCGAGACTGCGCACAGCGTCCCAGGTCTGAATGCGCGTCGACGTATCGCCCGTCAGCAGCAGCTGCATCCCGGCGTAGGTGTGTTCGCCGTCGGGGCCGTCCTGCCGTGTCTTCAGTCCGCTCGCGTCGGGGTAATAGATGCGCTCGCCTTGTCCTTGCGGATCGAAACCCAGAACGAGGTAGCCGAGCTGCGCCAAAGCCTGACATGCACGTTGATAGCTCGCTCCGGCTTTCCCGTTGACCGAATGACCCATCTGAAAGAGCACACCCGGATAAGGAGGCCGCGCGGTCTTCGGTATGTAAAGGTTCGCGGTGATATGAAAGTTCGGCCGGCTCTCGTAGATCAGATTCTCGACTTTGTACTTGTCGCGTTCGAAAGAGCCGGTAACGCGCACGTTCACCGGCGTCCGTTCGAGCTTTCCGCCAATCAGCCGCCAGAACGTGTCGCGAGACCACTGCTGCCGTTTCCGAATCGCATCGGTTGTTTTGAGCTTCGCGACCTCGGCGTTGCGGCGCTCGTAGCATTCCTGCGCGATCCGCCGAAGGTAATCCGGCAGCACGCGCGAGTAATCGCGATACTTTACGCCGGGATAATCGGCGGGAGCATTGTCTTGAGCCGCGGCCGCCGACGCGGCACAGACCTGGAGCCACTGCCGGCGCGTCATCACATCACACCGTACGTCGCAAACGCTTTTGCCGATGGCATGCCGTCTTCGATCGCGACCCGTACCAGGTTCTCTTTCTCTACTCTTTCCAGCGAACGGC
>DASRIK010000202.1:0-9113 GCA_035650035.1 Burkholderiales bacterium
CTCACGAGTGACCGGATCCGTCGCCTTGACGACCGTGTACCATGTCTTGCCCGGTTGCAGCGGGTATGCGTACGCGGGAAAGGCCGGGTCGTAGCGGAAGCGTTGCAGGTTCGTAAGCGGGTGCTCGAGGCCGTTCCAGCCTGCGGAGTACACCTGCGTGTCGACACGCCGGCCGTCGTGCGTCACGTCGACGACGACACGGTTCGCGTCGCTGTGGCTGACCTCGTAGCGCTGCACACCGCGGTCGAAGCCGGTGTAAGCGTCGGTGATGCGATATTCCCAGAAGTCGCCGACTTTCACAGGTGTCGGGCCGACCGATGCCGGCGCATTCGCGGGGGTGTAGGCAGGACCGCTCGCGCAGCCTGCAAGAAGGCTCATGAATAAGAGAAATGACTGTGGACGCATGAGGATTTCTCCGAGGGTGAACAGCGCCTTACTTTGCTGAATAACGGACGAGCTCGGCGATCAGCCAGTCGCCGCGCACGCGGAGCGGCGGATCGCGCCGGCCGCCGCCACCGCGCGAGGTATCGATATGACTGGAAGTGCCTTCGCTTGCGACCGCAAAGCCGGCCGCCGGCGCGTACCAGTCGGTCTCCACGATCTCTTCCTGGAGCCTGAAGAACTCCATGTTGCCCGCGTACACGCGCCGGTGCACTTCCAGCGCGTCGAATTCGCCCGCCGGCACTTTGATACGGCGCCAACCCACAACGTTCGCATGTACGTGTGTCCGGTAACTCTTGCCGGTGACCGGGTCAGTCGAGCTCACGACAGAGCGCCATTGCTGCCCGGCATAGAGCGGAAATGCGTACGCGGGATAAGGCGGCGCATACCGGAACCGCTGCAGGTTCCTGAGAGGATGTTCGAGTCCGTTCCAGTCCGCCGTATAGACGTAGCTGTCGATGCGCTCGCCATCGCGCGTGAGATCGACCACCACGCGACCGGCATCGGATTGGCTCACGGTGTACCGGTACAGACCGCGAGGTAAACCCGTGTAGCCGTCGCGGACGGCATACTCCCAGTAGTCGCCTGCCTTTACAGTCGGCGCGCTGGCGGTCGCAGCGCCAGGCGGCGGGCGTCCAGGTTCAACCGTCGTGGCGCAGCCCGCAATGAGGCTCGACACCAGTACGAGCGTGCCGCCGTTCAAGAGCGTTCTCAACCAGTAACCGGTCACTCGTCACTTCACCCGTGGCGTTAATACTTAACACCTCGGTGCAATGCGACTATTCCGGCGCCTAGATTGAAATATTCGACCTGGTCGAAGCCGGCGTCCAGCATCATGTCCTTCAGCGTTTCCTGATCCGGATGCATGCGTATGGACTCGGCGAGATATCTGTAACTCTCGGCGTCCCCGGCGACAGCCTGCCCCAGGCGCGGCAGTACTTGAAAAGAGTAAGCATCGTAAACTGGCGCGAGCGGCCCCCACACGCGCGAGAATTCCAGGACGAGAAGGCGGCCGCCGGGCCGCAGCACGCGCCGCATCTCCGCGAGTGCCGCATCCTTTCGCGTCATGTTGCGCAGCCCGAACGCGACGCTCACGCAGTCGAACGTATCGGAGGCGAACGCGAGACGCTCCCCGTCGCAAAGCGCGACGGGGAGCACGATACCGTCGTCCGCGAGCCGATCGCGCCCGACGGAGAGCATCGCCGCGTTGATGTCGGTCAGGACGACGCTGCCTGTCGAGCCGACGCGTCGCGCAAACAAACGCGCGAGATCTCCGGTCCCTCCAGCGACGTCGAGCACGCGATCTCCAGCGCGGGCCATGCTCTTCTCGACGGTGAACCGTTTCCAGTAGCGGTGCAATCCCGCCGACATGAGGTCGTTCATGAGGTCGTAGCGGCGAGCGACGGAATCGAACACGCCCGCAACACGCTGCGCTTTCTCATCCTCGGGAACCTGCTGAAAACCGAAGTCGGTCGTTTTTTTCATTTTGGTCTCAGGAGGCCTCGCGGCTGGCGCCGGCATCGGCGAGCCGCTTCAGGTACTGCTGCCACATCGCGTCCTGACGATTGCCATAGGCGTAGAGCAGGTCCCACGAATAGATGCCGGTATCGTGTCCATCCGAAAACCGCAGTTGCACGGCGTAGTTGCCGACGGGCTCCACTGCGAGTATCCGCACGTCCTTTTTTCCGGCCCGCAACACTTCCTGCCCGGGCCCGTGGCCGCGCACCTCCGCGGAGGGCGAGTAGACGCGCAGGAATTCGGCAGGAAGGCGGAAGGATCTTCCGTCTGCGAACGTGATTTCCAGGAGTTGCGACTTCTGGTGGAGCGTGATTTCGGTAGGAGTAGGGCTATTCGGAGTAGCCATCGCGGCACTCGGGGACTACGGAAGAGCGCATAATATACCGACGGCCAGCAAAAACAGCATACGTCTGATGGCGCATGGCACGCTCACTACATTTTGGTAAAGGCCCGTGCTCCGGCAACGCGGCTGCTCTCCAGTGGAGGTCGGTATGGAGAATCGATCGCCGATGCGAGTGAGCGCATGTCTGCTTGGACTTGCGTTCGCGGCCGCTGTAGCGGCGCAAACGACGGAGAAGGTCGTGATCGACGGCTCGACCGGCGTTGCTCCACTCGTGGAAGCTCTTGCACGCGCCTATCGCGAGCAGAATCCGGGCGCTGCCATCGAAATCGGTAAGGGCTTGGGGACGAAGGCTCGAATCCAGGCGTTGCGCGAAGGCCGCATCGACGTCGCGATGGCGAGCCACGGCTTGAACATTGCCGAAGTGACCCGGCAGGGCATGACGGTCCACGAAATCGGCAAAGTTGCAGTCGTCTTTGGTGTCAATGCCGAGGCAACGCCGGGCAACCTGACCGAATCGCAGGTGTGCCGGATCTACGCGGGCAAGATTACGAACTGGAAAGAGCTCGGCGGGTCGGATCTCGCGATCGTGCCGCTCGCCAGGCCCGAATCCGAAGTCGACACCGAGGTCGTGCGCGCGCAGATCGGGTGCCTGCAGAAGCTCGAGTTCGCCGATGCCGTGAAGATCATGCCGAAAGCGCCGGACATGGCCCGGGCGCTCGCGTCGACGCCGGGCTCCGTCGGAATGACATCGATGACTGTGGTCGAGCAAAGCAACGGTCGTGTGAAAGCGCTGTCTCTCGAGGGGATTGCGCCTGCGCACGAAAACGTTCAGACCCGCAGTTACAGGCTTACCCGCGATTCTTTTCTCGTGACTGCAGCAACGCCGGCCTCGGCCACTGCCAGGTTCCTCGCTTTCGTGCGGAGTGTCGCCGGCGAAAAGGTGATCGTCGCAAACGGTGCCGTGCCGGTGAGGTAACGCGCTTTAATCCAGCGCGGCGGTGATTGCGCCCGCGAGCGTGGCCGTGTTCGGGTGGCGGACCTGTTCCGTGATCGCGCGCTGCGGGTTGCTCCAGATCGGCTGCGGGAAATGCGGGTCGTCGAGATATCGCGGAATGACGTGCCAGTGCAGGTGCGGCACCACATTGCCGAGGCTGGCGAGATTGATCTTGTCGGGATAGAGCTGTTCGCGCAGCACCGACTCCACGGCGAACACGACATCCATAAAATGCGACCGCTCGTCCTCCGAGAGATCGGTCATCTCTTTCACGTGGGCTTCCCAGATGACCCGGCAGTAGCCGGGGTAGCCGGGCTCCTCCACGTACACGACGCGCAGCCGGGAGTCCTGCCACAGCAGCTCGCCACCTGTGCGGCTGCAAAGCTCACACTGCATGACGAATCACTCCTTCCCATACACCCACCGCGCTGCGGCCCGCGCGAGATCCACACCCAGTCGCACGGCCTGTCGACGCCACTCCACGTCCGCTGGACAGAGCGCGTCGCGCAGACGCTGCTTGGCCGGATGCACTATGCTGCCGTCGCCGAAAAAATGCCAGCGGTTTTCCTCGCGCAGTGCGTGGATCACCGTCAGCGGGCCGCGCGTGCCGATCTCCTGCAGGACACAGTCGAAGTTCGCATTTGGCAACACGCGCGGCAGCGCCGCGCCCATGCTGCCGCGTACTTCGTATGCGACCGACGGGCGGCTCACGTCCACGAGCGGCCGGCCAAGTGCGACGGCGAGCGTCTCGATGGGTGTGACGTTCACGCGCAACTCGGGTATGGCGGTATCGGTCGCATATCGACCGAGTCCGGTATGGAGATCGATGGCGAAGACATATTTTGCGGACTGAAGGCGCTTCTTTAGCCACTCGACATACAACCGGGGGCCGCGCTGCAGAGCCTTGCCGCCAAAGAACAGTCCCTGCGGATACTCGTACTGACCTTCTGCGATGGCATCCTTCACGCGATGAAAACCGTAGCGAAATGCCGTGATCGCCGCGCGGATGGCGAAACCGTCGCGTGACGGCGGCGAGCGCGGATTGAGCAGCGGATCGAGCGCGCTGTAAAGAGCCGGTGCCCCGGACCAGCGCTCGCCGTTCAGCAGAAAGTTGCGGTTGAGGTCCACGTTGTTCTCGTTCGTGCGCCGCAGCCACGACATGCCGTACGGATTCAGGACATGCACGACAATGAACGCGTCGTCGACGGCGAGCCGAGGCACGCGCTCGAGCAAAGCGAGTTGCACCGCCGATCCGGTGTACGCTTCGACGCCATGCAGCCCGCACGCGTGCAGGAAAATGCGTCGTGGGTTGTGCGCGCCGAGCCATGCGATCTCGACCGAAAGCATTTCGCCCCGCGATCCGGTCGCCTCGAGTGGCAGAGAATGCAGCCGCGCGCCGGAGTTTTCAGCGGCGGTACGAAAGCGGGCTCGCGCAGTGTCGTAATCTGGCGAGAAATACTCCTCCGGCTTCACGCGAGCTGCGCGCCGAAGCTAGAGGAGAACCCGCTCGATGCCGCCGTTGTTCGCTTTCGCGACGTAATCGGCCATCCAGTTTTCCCCGAGCAGCCGCTTCGCCATTTCGACGACGATGTAGTCGGCCTCGGTGCCGGAGTCGTCGTTATAGCGCGAAAGTCCCTGGAGGCACGACGGGCACGAGGTCAGCACTTTGACCTCGCCGTTGAAGCCGTCTGCGCGAAGGGCTTCGGCGCCGCGTCGCATCTCGAACTCCTTGCGGAAGCGCACCTGCGTGGCGATATCCGGCCGGCCCACTGCGAACGTGCCGGACTCTCCACAGCAGCGATCGTTGAGCGGAACGGCTTGGTTCATGAGCTCGTTGACCACCTTGAGCGGCTGGTACGTCTTCATCGGCGTGTGGCACGGGTCGTGGTACATGTAGCGCACTCCGTTCACGCCCTCGAGCTTCACACCTTTCTCGAGCAGATACTCGTGGATGTCGAGCAACCGGCATCCCGGGAAGATCTTGTCGAACTCGTACCCGATCAATTGATCCATGCAGGTACCGCAGGAGACGATCACGGTCTTGATATCGAGATATTTCAGCGTGTGCGCCACGCGGTGAAAGAGCACGCGGTTCGCGGTCACGATCGCCTGGCCTTTGTGATCCTCGCCGGCCGCCGTCTGCGGGTAGCCGCAGCAGAGATACCCGGGCGGCAGCACGGTCTGCACGCCGAGGTCGTAAAGCATCGCCTGCGTGGCGAGGCCCACCTGGCCGAACAGACGCTCCGAGCCGCAGCCCGGGAAATAGAACACGGCTTCGGCGTCGTCGCTTGCCTTTTTCGCGTCGCGAATGATCGGCACGATGCGCGGATCCTCGATGTCGAGGAGCTTGCGCGAGCTTTTCTTCGGCAAGCCGCCTGGCATCGGCTTGTTGATGAAGTGAATCACCTGCACGCGCACCGGAGGCTTGCCGGCCGTGGCGGGTGGGTGCCTTGTCAGCTTCTGCGCGAGGCCGACCGCTTTCGCAGCCTTGTGTGCGAGCCGCTGCGCAGAGAAGCCGATGCGGATCATGCCTGTGCGCAGCGCGTTGATCGTCGTCGGGTCTGTGGCCGTCAGGAATAGCATCGAGGCCGTTACGCCGATTTTTCGCCGCTGCTTGCGATTTCGCCTGAGATAGTTGCGCATCGCAACGGACACGTCGCCGAAATCGATGTCCACGGGACACGGGTTCACGCACTTGTGGCACACCGTGCAGTGGTCGGCGACATCGCCGTACTCTTCGAAGTGCTTGAGCGACACGCCGCGGCGCGTCTGCTCTTCGTAAAGAAACGCTTCGGTCAGGAGACTCGTCGCCAGTATCTTGTTGCGCGGGCTGTAAAGGAGGTTCGCGCGGGGCACGTGAGTGGCGCAGACCGGCTTGCATTTTCCGCATCGCAGACAGTTCTTCACCATGTCGGCGATCTGCCCGATTTCCGACTGCTCGAGAATGAGGCTTTCCGAGCCGATCAGCGCGAAGCTCGGCGTGTACGCGTTCCGCAGATCGGCGCCCGGAAGGAGCTTGCCTTTGTTGAAGTGGCCGAGCGGGTCGATGCGCGCCTTGTATTTCTGAAAGTCTTTCTGCCTTTCATCGTCGAGAAACTCGAGCTTGGTGATGCCGATGCCGTGCTCGCCCGATACGACTCCGCCCAGAGACACCGCAAGCGTCATGATGCGTGCCACGGCTTCCGCGGCTTCCTGCAGCATCCCGTAGTCGTCGGAGTTCACGGGTATGTTCGTGTGGACGTTGCCGTCGCCCGCATGCATGTGCAGCGCTACAAATACACGGCTGCGGAGGATGCGTTTGTGCGTGGCTTCGATCAGCTTGACGATCGGCAGGAAAGGGCGCCCGTCGAAGATATCGCCGAGCTGCGCGCACAGCTCGAGCTTCCACGAAACCCGGATCGTGTAGCTCTGCAGCAGATGAAAGAGCGTCTCTGCAGTACCGTCCCGTAGTGCCTGCGCAATCGGCGGTGCATAGGCTGCCGGCGATGTCTGCGCGAGCGTTGAAAGCGGCGCGTCGAGATTCTCGAGCAGCCACCGCCAGCGCTGCTCGATGTCCGCGACGACTTTCTTCGCGAGCATGACGCGATCGCCGAGAAGCTCTTCGCCGGAGCCGATTTCTTCCCGGCGCGCGAGCGGCAGCTCTCCATCGAGCAGCGCTTCGATCGCGTCGACGAGCTTGAGCTTGTTCCTGATCGAAAGCTCGATATTGATGCGCTCGATGCCGTCCGAATACCCGCCGAGGCCTTCGATCGGGATCACCACGTCTTCGTTGATCTTGAAAGCGTTCGTGTGCTTCGAGATCGCGGCGGTGCGCGCCCGATCGAGCCAGAATTTCTTGCGCAGGTCCGGCGCGACGGCGATGAAGCCTTCGGCCTGCCGTGCATTCGCGAGCCGCACGACGTGAGAGGCGGCCGCAGCAACTGCGTCCTCGTTTTCGCCGACGATGTCGCCGATCAACACCATCTTGGGCCGTCCCGGACGGCCTGCTTTCGTCGCATAGCCGACAGCTTTCACGTATCGCTCGTCGAGGTGCTCGAGCCCCGCGAGTCGCGCACCGCCGGGCTGAGCATCGAGGTAGCGCCGGATCTCGACGATGGAAGGGACCGCGTCGCGTACCTGCCCGAAAAACTCGAGACAGACCGTGCGCACGGCCGGCGGCATGCGATGCAGGATGAACGTCGCCTGGGTGATGATGCCGTCGCAGCCTTCTTTCTGAATGCCGGGCAGACCGCCGAGGACCTTGTCCGTCACATCCTTGCCCAGGCCCCGCTTCCGAAACAGGCGGCCGGGTATTTCGAGTATTTCAGGCCCACCGACCGGTGTCCTGCCGTCGTCGCCGTAACGCGTGATCCTGAACTTCGTGATTCCGTCGTCGTGGATCTTGCCGAGGTTGTGCTCGAGGCGCTCCACGAGCATCCACTGCGCGTCGGGCGTCACCATTTTCCAGGACGCGAGATTGTCGAGGGCGGTGCCCCACAGCACGGCTTTCTTGCCGCCGGCGTTCATCGCAACGTTGCCGCCGATGCACGATGCGTCCGACGAAGTCGGGTCGCAGGCGAAGACGAGTCCCGCGGCGTCGGCCGCTTCCATCGCCCGCTTCGTCACGACGCCCGCGCCGCAACGGATCACCGGCACGGCGCGATCGACACCCGGCAGCATCACGTTTTCGATCGGGGTCATCGCCTCGAGCTTTTCGGTGTTGATGACCGCCGACAGACGCGTGAGCGGAACCGCGCCGCCGGTATAGCCCGTGCCGCCGCCGCGCGGAATGATCGTGAGCCCGAGGTCGATGCACGCCCGCACGATCGGACGCACTTCTTCTTCGGTATCCGGGTTGACGACGACGAAGGGATATTCGACGCGCCAGTCGGTCGCGTCCGTTACGTGAGAGACGCGCGCAAGCCCGTCGAACTGGATGTTGTCCTTGTGCGTGACGCGCGAAAGCCGCGCCATGACCTGTCGCCGCAGCTGCCACGTTTCGGCAAACTGGTTTTCGAATCCGTCGACAGCTTTGCGCGCGGCTGCGAGCAGCGCCGTGACGCGTTCGTTGTTGCGATTGCGCCGGCGCAGATCGATCGCTTCGAGCCGGTCTCGCATCTCCGAAATCAGCGCGAGCCGGCGCTTCGGATACGTGAGAAGCTCGTCCTCGATATAGGGATTGCGCGACACGACCCAGATGTCGCCGAGCACCTCGTACAGCATCTTTGCCGAGCGGCCCGTTCGACGTTCCGCACGCAATTCATCCAGGATCTGCCACGCGGGTTCGCCAAGAAAGCGGATAACGATCTCGCGGTCGGAGAACGAGGTGTAGTTGTAAGGAATTTCGCGTAGGCGAGCCGTCATATGCGCGTCAGAGTCCCGCCGCAACGCGCATGCGGAGCTCACGTTTCATGGATACCTTTTTCGGCGGCAAAGCCGATAGCCCTGTTGAATGAATGGTTACGCAGGGTGCACACGAAGAAAAGCAAATGTCGTGCGAGGCCGTCGGGGCGCTTAGGCACTCTTAAACCGCGACTGCGAGAATGACAGCGTAACGCGCGAGCTTGCCGAGCGCGATATAAAACGTGGCAAGCGCCGGATCGACGCGCAGCCATCCGGCTGCAACACATAACGCGTCCCCGATGATCGGTACCCACGAGAGAAGCAGTACTGGACTGCCATAACGCTGCACCGACGAAAGTCTTGGGGGCGGCTTGCCTTGCGGGATGAGACGTCCCACGACGTACGAGGAGAGTCCGCCCAGCGTATTACCGAGCGTTGCCACAGCGAGGGCTGTCCACGCGAGCTCCGGATACGTTCTAAGCACTCCGTAGAGCA
>DASRIK010000203.1:0-4117 GCA_035650035.1 Burkholderiales bacterium
AGCGTCATGCAGGCTGCCTTTGCCCAAGACCTGGGCGCGATGTGGAGAACCGGCGACGACGCCTACGACGACTTGGTGAAAACTGCGCTCGGGATCCCTCCGGATGACCTCATCGTAGGCTTCATCTACGTGGGGACAGACGTCGGCGGCCGCCCCACGCGTCCGCCACGATCGATAGAAGAGTTCGCCGAGCATTGGAACGGCGCCGCCGCGCGATAGCCCTGACGCCGTGACGTATCTCTGGAAGCTGCGCCCTTATTTCCGCCAGGTCGCGGGCGAGCTCGTGCTCGGCTCGCTGGCCGGCATCGTCATGAATACGGCCGTGATTCTTCCGGCCATCCTCCTGGGCGCAGCGATCGACAAGGCTTTCGCGCTGGAGCGCGGCGAAGCGACGCCGGCGGAGATGACGCTCGCCGCGTTGCTGCTGGTCGGCGGCACATTGCTTACGGAAGGCCCGCGCGTGCTCAAGCGCTGGTGGCTGATCACGGCCAACGTCCGCATTCGCGCGAACCTGCGCGCCGATGCGCTTCGCGGAGCGCTCTCCCGGCCGATCGCCGATCTGCACAGGACATCGATCGGCGATCAATTGGCGCGCATTGTCGGCGACGTCGACGTGCTCGGCGTCGGCGTCCGGGAGTTCACCATCGAGACGTGGGATACCGTTCTTTTCTCGCTTTCGTTCGTCGTCGCCCTGTTCGTGATCGACGCGAAACTCTCGCTCATGGCGTTGGCGCCGGTGCCGGTTGCCATGCTCATCGCTCACGCTTCGGGACGATGGGTCACAGCGCGGACGACGAGTGCCCGGGAAGCGAACGCCGCGCTGACCGCGAGCATTCAGGAGCTGCTGGCCGGATTTCGCGTGCTGCGTTTCTTCGGCCGCGGTTCGGCCGCGACGAATGCAATCGGAAAGTTCTCTCAGACATTCGCCGAGCGCAACTTGAGCGCGACCCGTCTTCGTCTGGGCCTGCCGCCGCTCTACAGCACGCTGATGATGTCAGGCATCGTGTTCGTGATCTGGCAGGGCGGCGAACGTGTGACCGCGGGCGCCATGAGCGTCGGCGCCTTCGTTGCGTATCTCGCATTGTTCATCCGCTTCGTCGAGCGCGGCTTTCGCATCCCGCAGCTCGTGAACTCCATTCAGAGCGGCGGCGCCGCCTATGCGCGGCTCGAGCCGATGTTGGCTCCGGCGCTTACCGTGGCTCGCGAGCCGCGATTCGCGTCTTTCAGATCTGGCCACATCGCAGGGACAGGGCGGGAGGAAGCGACGGTCGCGCGCAGCCGTTCCGGTGCGGTCGGCGCCTCGATGACGAACGTCACGTTGACCTATCCGGGTGCGACGCGACCTGCGCTCGTCGACCTCTCACTGGAGATTGCGCCGGGAAGCTTCGTCGCAGTGACCGGTCCGGTGGGCGCGGGCAAGAGCGCGCTCGCACGCGCGCTGCTGGGCGTTTACCCGATCGAGTCGGGCACGGTGCGGCTATCCGCAGCGGACGGTTCAACTGTCGATCTCGAAGCCGGCACGATCGGGTACCTGCCGCAGGACGCACACCTTTTTTCAGGTTCGGTTCGGGACAACATCCTCATGGCGGCGGCAGTCGCTGACGCCCAGTTCGTTGCGCACGCAGTGCGGCTTGCGGCTCTCGACACGGATGTTGCCGAATTCCCTCGCGGCCTGGACACACAGATCGGCGAGCTTGGAGTGCGCATTTCCGGCGGCCAGCGGCAACGGCTGGGGCTCGCGCGAGCCATCGCGGCCTATGCCCCCGATGCGCCCGGTCTGCTCGTGTTGGACGATCCTTTTTCGGCCATCGACGTCGAGACCGAGACGCGCATCGTTGCAGCTCTGCGCGAAGCCTTCGGTCCACAGCAGCCTGCCAGCAAACGCGCGACGATCCTGCTTTGCTCCCAGCGCCTCGCGGCTTTCCCGCAAGCCGATCGCGTCGTGGTGCTCGAGAACGGCAGGATCGAGGAGCAAGGCACACACGATGGGCTGATGACGCGGGACGGCCTGTACGCACGCATTTACCGGGCACAGGCGCGCAGCGAGCTCGCCATCGCGCAGGTGGAAGCATGAGCGGCGCCGTCGCTGGCGCTGCTGCTCGCGGGCGCTTTGGGCATCGGCTCGCAGAGCTCGTGCGGCCCAGGTTTCGCATTCTCACGGTCATCGCTCTGCTCGTTCTCACGGGCGCGCTCTTCGAGTTGGTGCCGCCCGTGCTCATCCGCTGGATCGTCGACGATCACCTGGCGGTCGGCAAGAGCGAAGGCCTGCTCGCGTTGGCATTCGTGTACCTCGGGGCGATGGCATTGGGCCAATCGCTCGCGTTCGTTTACGGCTACCTCGCCGCGGCCGTCGCACAGGGCGTCTTGAGCAACCTGCGCGTACGACTGTTCGACCATCTGCAGCGCCTGCCAGCGAGCTATTTCGATCACACGCCGCTGGGAGATGCCATCAGCCGCTGCACGGCAGACATTGAAACGCTGGATAGGATGTTCACGAGCGGGGTCGCCACCCTGGTTGCGAATCTCTTTCGGCTGATTGCGATCGCTGCCGCAATGGTCATCCTGAGCCCGATGCTGTCGCTTGCTGCGGCAGTAGCATTGCCTCCACTCATCATCGTTACGCGGTTCTTCCAGGTGCGCATACGCGACGCGGAGCGCGCGAGCCGAGTAGCCGTGAGTGAAATGAACACGCACCTGCAGGAAACCCTGCGCGGCGTCGAGGTCATCCAGGCCTTCAAACGGGAAGCGAGCTTCGTTGCGCGCTTCCGGCAAGTGCTGCAACGAGTCGTGCAGGCCTCGAACCGGTCCACGATCTACTCGTCGTTCTATCCGCCCATGACGGCGTTGATGACCTACAGCGTCATCGCCTTTCTGCTGTGGATGGGCACGCGCGATGTGTTCGGCACGCTCGACATTTCGATCGGCACCCTGACCGCATTCGCGTTGCTGCTGCAGCGTTTCTTTACGCCGGTGACCGCGTTGGGTGACGAATGGCAGACGGTGCAAGGCGCGCTGTCAGGTGCAGAGCGCATCTTCGAAGTGCTCGCGCTGCCCGCGGAAAAGCAGGCACCGCCGTCATCGCAAAGTAAGCAGCGCGACGGCCTCGTTTTCGAGAATGTGGTTTTTGGCTACGCGCCTGGAACGCCGGTGCTGCACGGCCTGACGCTGCACGTCGCCCCCGGAGAACACGTGGCGCTCGTAGGACGCACGGGCGCGGGCAAAACCAGCATTGTCCATCTCCTCGCAGGTCTGTACGAGCCGTGGCGGGGTACGGTTCGCGTCGCGGGACACGACCCGCGGGCGTTGTCAGACGAAGCGAAACGACCGGCTTTCGGCATCGTGCCGCAGGCCTCGCAGTTGTTCAGCGGCACGGTGCTGGAGAATCTCACGCTCAAGGATGAATCGATATCGGAATCGGCTGTGCGCGAGGCCGCGAGCATCAGTGGCGCCGACGCGTTCATCCACTCTCTGCCCAACGGCTACCAGACAGTGCTGCGAGGATCCGGCCACGGTCCGGGCGTGCAGCTGTCGGCGGGTCAGGAGCAGCTCCTGACGCTCACGCGTGCGCTGGTCTGGCGGCCATCGGTTCTCTTGTTCGACGAGGCCACGTCATTCCTGGACGGGGCAAGCGAAGCAACGCTGCGCGAGGCACTGCGCTCCACGGTGCTGAATCGCGGCGCGGCGGTGTTGACCGTGGCTCATCGACTCGCTACCGCCAGAGAAGCGCACCGGGTCATCGTTATCGACCACGGCCGCATTGTGGAAGACGGTGCGCCGGCGGCGCTCGTGGCACGCGGCGGACGCTTCGCGGCGCTGCTCGATTTAGAGGCGGCGGGATGGGACTGGCGAGCCGCCAACTGAATTGGCGGAAACGACGCACTGCCACCACGTTTCCGCAGAGTGGGGATATGCTAAGCGTCCTGAAGGCCGCGTAAACCTGGGAGGAGTCCACTATGTACGATCTCGTGATTCGTAACGGCACCATCATCGACGGCACGGGCCTGCCGTGTTACCGCGCGGACGTGGGCGTGAACGGCAATCGAATCGCGGCGATCGGACGCATCCGGGAGAAAGGCAAAGAAGAAATAGATGCCACGGGCCAGGTGGTCACGCCCGG
>DASRIK010000204.1:0-12218 GCA_035650035.1 Burkholderiales bacterium
CGTAAGCAGCGCGCACGCTGCCGCGATCGCTTCGACTTTGATGTAAGTCTTCGCGCCGAAGCCGCCTCCCAGAAAAGCGGTTTTGACCCGCACCCGGTTCTCCGGCCAGCCGAGCAGCCGCGCGATTTCCGTCCTCACGACCGACACCATTTGCGAGGCCGTATGCAGAGTGAGCGTCGAGTCGGTCGCTTCGGCTACCGTCACGATCGGCTCGAGCGGCGTGTGCATGATCTGCGTCGTGTGAAATGTGTGCTCGAAGACGTGATCGGCTTTCGCGAATGCCGCCTCCACGTCGCCGCGGCGCAATTTGAAGTGCAGATGCAGGTTCGTGTCCCTGCGGCCGGCGAGGTCCTGGAAATCCGGGAACATGCCCGCGGGCTTGAGCACTTCGTGCACGACGGGCGACGAGCTCTTCATGGCCTCGACTTCGTCGTATACGGCGGGAAGCTCCTCGTATTCGACCTCGATCAGCTGCGCCGCACGTTCCGCGATATGCGGATCGGCGGCGAGCACGACGGCAACCGACTCACCCACATGACGCACTTTGTCGGTGGCCAGAATCGGTTGATCGTGGAAGATGGGACCGTAGTAGAGATTCGGGATGACGCTCTTCACGTCCTCTGCCGTAACGACGCGATGCACGCCGTTCACGGCGGCAGCGGAGGAGACATCGATCGATTTGATGCGGCCATGCGCCACGGTACTGCGGAACACCTTTCCGTAAAGCATCCCGGGCAGCCGCAGGTTGTGGATGTATTCGGCGCGCCCGCTCACTTTCTCGCGAGCTTCGAGGCGGGGAATGGAGCGGCCGACCTGGTGCATTTCCGTCGTCGCTCTTTTCATTTGCCGCTCCCGTCGACCGCGCGGAGCACCTCGCGAATCGCGCGCTCGACATAGATGCGCACGAGCCGCTTCTTGTATGCGGCGCTGCCGTGGTGGTCGGACATGACTTCCGCTTGTTCTGCGGCAGCATCTGCTGCGCGGTGCAGTATCGCATCCGACGATCCTTCCAGCAGGATCGCTTCCGCTGTCCTGAGCCGCGTCGGCTGCGGCGTGGCTGCGCTCGCCACGATCTTCGCGTCGCGAATAGCGCCGCCTTTGATATCGAGCGCGGCCGCAATACCCAGCGCCGGCCAGTCGTCCGCTGAGCGCGTCGTGCATTTCAAGTACGCTGCACGCGTGCCGCGCTGTGCCGGCACGATGAGCTCGGCGATGAGCTCGTTACGCGCGAGCGCGGTTTCGTAATAGCCCACGAACAGGCGTTCCACGGCAACTTCACGCTCATGCGACGGACCCATGACGCGAACGCGAGCGCCGAGTGCGATCAGCACCGGCGGGAGGTCCATATGTGGATCGGCGTGAGCCAGATGGCCGCCTACGGTCGCGACGTTGCGAACCCGAACGTTCGAGAGCGTGCGCAGCGTGCGCGTGATGACCGGAGCAGTGTTCAGTACCGACGACGAATATTCCACCGTGGAAAGCGGTGTCAGCGCGCCGATGCGCAGCTCTCCGTCGTCCCGTACCACGATCTGGGAGAACGCCGGTTCGACACGACGCAGACTGACGAGACGAGTCGGCTGAAACACGCCGGACTTCATCATGAGCGTGAGCGCGGTTCCACCGGCGATCGCGCGGACCGTGTGATCCTCGGGGTCCAGAAGACTGACGGCTTCGCGCAGGCTGCGCGGCTCCGCAATCGTGAATGGCACCATCAAGCGCCTCCCTCCAGTTTGATGCCCGCGTTCTTGATGACTTTCTCCCATTTTCGCAGGTCCGCTCGGAGCACCGCCGCGAACTCTTCAGGCGTACCGCCGATGGGCTCCGCGCCGTCGCGAACGAAGCGCTCCCGGACGACGGCGTCCTGCAGCGCCCGCACTACGGCCCCGTGAAGCCGGGTGATGATCTCGTGGGGCGTATTCGCAGGCGCGAGCAAGCCGAACCACTGAACGACCTCGTAACCGCGCACGCCCGCTTCGGCGATCGTCGGAAGATCGGGCGCGACGGTTGCGCGCTTTGCGCTGCTTACGCCCAATGCGCGCAGCCTGCCGCTCTTCGCGTGCGGCAATGCACTGAGAACGTTAGCCATCATGAGCGACGTATGACCGCCGAGTAGATCGCTCAACGCGGGACCCTGCCCTTTGAACGGCACGTGGACCATCTTCAACCCCGTCGTCGAAAGGAAGAGCTCCATCGCGAGATGTGGGTTGCTGCCTGCGCTGCCCGCGGCATAGTTGATTTGCCCCGGCCGCGCTTTTGCGAACTCGATCAACTCCTTTACCGAACGCGCAGGCAGAGAAGGATGTGCGACGAGGACATGCGGGACCGTCACCACTTGCGAGATGGGCGCGAGGTCCTTTGCAACGTCGTAAGGCAGGCTCGCATAGAGGTGCGGAATGCTCGCGATCGAGCTGATCCCCATGAGCAGCGTGTAGCCGTTGGGCGCCGCGCGAGCGACCAGCTCGTTGCCGATTATGGTGCCGCCGCCCGCGCGGTTTTCAACGACGATCGACTGGCCGAGAAGCTCCGAAAGCTTGGGTGCGATGGTGCGCGCGGAAAAGTCGGTACCGCCGCCCGGAGAGGTAGGCACAATGAGGCGCACCGGCTTTGCCGGGTAGCTTTGCGCCTCCGCGAAAGTCGCCGCAAGTGCCACGGCCAGCGCGCATACGGCCGCGGAGCGCTCAACCGCGTCGCGTATCGCGCAGCTGGACATTTCCCCTCCTGCTGGAGCTGATGCGGCACGCTGCCGCGGTGTGCTTCTTGTGCGCGGCGACAGCTCCGGCCGCCGCCCTGTTTCTGCATGCTATTATGGCCATCGGCGTCAATAAACGTGCTGCTGGGAAAAACATTCATGACCAGCTGTCCACAATAAATGCCTGCGGACTCACTCCAGGGCATCACGGTGTTCGTGCGTGTCGCCGAAGCGCGCAGCTTTACCGGCGCGGCGAGAAAGCTGGGGATTTCGACGTCAGGCGCAAGCAAAGCGGTTGCCAGACTCGAAGACAAGCTCGGTGTACGTCTCGTCCACCGGACTACGCGCAGTGTGGGGCTGACCGACGACGGCAACGCTTTCTACGAGCGCTGCCGCCAGATCCTCGGTGAGTTGGAGGACGCCGAATCGGCGGTTACGCGCGCACGCGCCAAACCGCACGGCCGTCTGCGGGTTCTCATGCCGGTTGCTTTTGGACAGCGCATCCTCGCTCCACTCATGGCACAGTTCGCCGCGTTCAATCCCGAGCTCGTCATCGACGTCGAGTTGAGCGACCGGGTGCCTGATCTCGCCGACGAAGGGCTCGATGCCGCCGTCCGCATCGGAGAGCTCGCCGACAGTCGCCTCATCGCGCGGCGGCTGTGCGATCTTCGCTTCGTAACCGTCGCGTCGCCCGAGTATCTGGAGCACCACGGTGAGCCGAAAATGCCGGACGATCTCGATCACCATCGCTGTCTCATGATTTACATTCCCCAAACGCATCGCTACCGCGGCTGGGAATTCGCCGTGAATGGCGTGCCGTTCATCAAGTCGCCACCTGCCACACTCAACATCAACAATGCCCACGCTCTGCTCCACGCAGCGATCGCCGGCGCGGGCATTGCGAACATTCCGACGTTCACGGCGTTCGATTCGATACGGGCAGGCTTGCTACAGCCGATTCTCCGGGAATACGAATCAGCGGGCCCACCCGTCTGGGTGGTGTACCTCGAGCGTCGGCACCTGTCGCCCCGCGTTCAGGCGCTCGTCGATTTCCTGACGACACACATCCCGCCGCTGCCCGCGTGGGACGCGTTTCTGAAAGAAACCGGTGCTCTCGTATCGTCATCATTTCCACGCCGGTAACTTCGCCGACGTTTTCAAGCACGCGCTGCTCTCGCGGCTGCTGATTGCGCTCTCGGCGAAGGACAAGCCGTACTTTTACCTGGACACGCACGCCGGCATCGCACACTACGATCTCAGGCACCCGTGGGCACAGAAAGCGCGCGAGTACGGGAACGGCATCGGCCGGATATGGCAAGCTTCCGACATTCCGGACCTGCTCGAGCCATACATGGAAGCGGTTCGCGCGCACAACCCCGACGGGGAGCTCCGTTACTACCCCGGTTCGCCGCTCATCGCGAAGCGCTTCATGCGAGAACACGATCGCATGGTGCTCGTCGAGCTGAACAAAACCGACCATGCGGAGCTTCAGTCGGTCTTCGCCCGCGAGCGCGGCGTGGCGGTGCAGGTGATGGACGCCTATCAGTCTTTGCGGGCTTACCTGCCGCCCGCGGAGCGTCGCGGGCTCGCTCTGGTCGATTCCTCATTCGATCGCGCGCGCGAATTCGATCGCATCGTTAAAGCAATGAAGGAAGCGTACGGCCGATGGGCGACCGGCACGTACGCAATCTGGTACCCGCTGATGGAGCCGCGCGCGATGCGCGACTTTCTGGCGAGCATGCAACGGTCCGGCATCCGCAAGGTGCTGCGGCTCGAGCTCGTCGTACGTGAGCCGGACGAGAGCGAGTTCATCCCCGGCTGCGGAATGCTCCTCGTGAATCCGCCATGGCATTTCGACGAAGAGGCGCGTGCGATCCTCAGCTGGCTGCAAACAAAGCTCGCGGTAACCCGCCGCGGTGAATCCGTGGTGGAATGGCTCGTGCCCGAGTAGACCACCCCCCTCGGATGGGCGGTTTGTTAGAATCCTCGCCCTCTTCCAGGTCCAACCAATGTTACGTCTCGAGTTACTCATCGCTGTTTTCTCTGCCGCATTTTCAGTCGCAGCTTCCGCTCAGAATCCTTCCAGATCCCCGGAACACAGCTACCCGACCAAGCCCGTCCGCGTCATCGTCGGCTTCGGCCCGGGCGCGCCGGACACTGTCGCGCGGCTCATCGCGCAGCAGCTTTCGACGCAGCTCGGGCATCAGATGGTGGTGGACAACAGGCCCGGCGCGAACGGCCTCATTGGCGCGGATCTGGTGGCGAAAGCGACGCCAGACGGTTACACACTGCTTATTACGTCCGCATCCTTCGCGGTGAACCCGAGCATCTACAGGAAGCTGCCTTTCGACGTCCGCAGGGATTTCGCGCCCATCACGAACCTCGCGAATGGCGGCGGCTACATCCTGAGCGTGAATCCTTCGGTGCCCGTGAGCTCGCTGAAAGAGCTCATCGCGCTCGCTAAAAAACCCGGTTCGAAGCTCTCGTACGGCACGCCCGGCATTGGCAACACGCAGCATCTCGCAGCGTCGCTCTTCAACGCGCGCGCCGGGACCCAGATCGTGCATGTGCCTTACAAGGGTGCCGGCCAGGCGATCACGGCGCTGCTCGGCGGCGAAGTCTCGATGATGATGCTCACCACACCGCTCGGGCTGCCGCACATTCAGTCCGGCAAGTTGAAGCCGCTCGCTTATACGGGCCCGCGCCGCGCTTCGTTCCTGCCGAACGTTCCGACCATGGCTGAAGCGGGACTGCCGAGCATGACGCTCGACGCGATGAGCTGGTACGGGATGCTTGCACCTGCGAAAACGTCGCAGGCAATCGTCACGCGATTGAATAACGAGGCACAGACGGCTCTGAAAGCACCGCAGGTCCGTGAGCGCCTGGCGGGTCTGCAACTGGAGCCCGTGGGAAACACGCCGGCGGAATTCCGGACGTTTCTGGACGAGCAGGTGAAGCGGTTTGCGGAGATGGTGAAGCTGGCGGGTGTAGAGCCCGAATAGAGTCTACCCTCACCCCTTCCCCTCTCCCGAAGGAGAGGGGTTTGCTCCTTCTCCCCTCGGGAGAAGGGTTGGGGATGAGGGAGATCCACAAGGAGAAAACATGCTGGGAAAGATCAGAAGAGTCATCACCGGTCACGACGCCAGCGGCAAAGCGGTCATTCTCGAAGACGGATTTGCGCCATCGGTGCATACGAACCCGCACCGGCCCGGACATATTTCGGTCGAAATGTGGAAGACTGGAGAAATGCCGGTATCCGTGAAATCGACCGAGCCCGATCCTACTCAGGGGCCCAAGCGACAGCATCCGGTTGCAAACGGCACGGTGTTCCGCATTTCCATAGTGCCGCCGGAAACGGAGGCAACGCGCAACATCAGCCCTGAACAGGCGCAAGCGGCATTCAGGGAAATGGGGAACGAAAGCGCATCGACGTTCGCCCAGAACAAGCGGCATCCGTTCATGCATCGCACCGAGACAATCGATTACGCAGTCGTCCTGGAAGGCGAGATCACGATGCTTGTCGACGAGGAAGAAGTACACCTCGAAGCGGGCGACGTCGTGATCCAGCGCGGAACGAACCACGCATGGAGCAACCGCTCGGGCAAGCCTGCGAAAATGCTATACGTGCTGATCGACGGCGAGTTCGATACGGAGCTCAAGTCGAAGTTCGGCGGCGGGCATTGATGCTCTGCTAAAGCCCTTGTGTCGAAGCTTTTCAGGTCTTGATGGCGTTCCAGATTTTTTCGAGGCGCTTGTAAGACACGGGATACGGCGTCTTCAGCTCCTGCGCGAACAGCGACACGCGCAGCTCCTCGAGATGCCAGCGGAATTCCTCGATGCGAGGATCGCGCACGCCCGCCCTGCGCAACGCTTCGGCACGCTCATCCAGGCGCTTCGTGAGTGCCGCGATGCTTTCCGTATGCTTCGCGTCCCGCTCCGGATCGTTCCCGTACTTATCGAGACGCACCTGCATCGCGTTCAAGTAGCGTGGCAAATCGTGTAACCGCTCCCACGGTGTCGCGCTGAAAAAGCCTTTGTAGACGAGTCGGGAAAGCTGCGCGCCTATGTCCGCCGCGGGCCGGGAGAGCGGCCCTTTGATGGACGAAAGACGCTCTACGACCTGCTGGTATTCTTCGGCAATCATCGTGAAAAGCCGCATGGCCGCTGCGGTTACGGCGGGAAGTCTTGCCCGTGCACGGGCCCGCTGCGCTTCGAACGCTTTCTGCGTGCGAGGTAACGCATCGTCAGCGATGAAAGCGCGGTCCGCGATCGTGTCGATGAGATCTTCCCTGAGATCGTCGGCATTGGCCGCATTGCGCAGCTGCAGGGCAGGCCGCAGAAAGTCGGCCGAACCTTTTTCAAGCTGGCGCATCTGCTCTTTCAGCGCGATGCGAAGCAGCCGCCGCACGCCGCCGCGCATCGCTGCGTCGGCCGCGTGCCCGAGATCGAACAGCCGGATCGCGACACTGTCGCCTTCATCGACAAGCGCGGGGTAACCCGTGAGCTTGCGACCGCCGCGCGTGAACGCGATCTCCCCGGGCAGATCGCCGAAATCCCACGCGCGAATGCCGGAGCGCTCGATGCCCGTCTGCGTCTGCGCGAACGTGAGCTGCGCAGCCTGACCGAGCTGCTCTTTCAGGACCAGCAGATCGCGGCCGACTGCAAGCTCGCGCCCGGCCTCATCGACGACGCGGAAGTTCATGCGGAGGTGAGCTGGCAGCTCCTTGTCCCGCCACACGTCGGCGGGTATGGGCTCCCCGATGCGCCGCTGAATGAATTTCCGGAGCGCATCGCTGAATGACTCCCTCACCTCTGCCGCGCGCCCGGCAGGCGAGGGGTTCACCTCCAGGAACGCGCTCACCTGATCCGGCAGCGGGAAAAGTTGTCGCCGGATGTTCTTGGGCAGCGCTTTAATGGCCCAGGTGGTTTTCTCGCGTGTAAAACCAGGCACGAGCCATTCGAACGACGACCCGTCGAGCTTGTTCAGCAACTGCAGCGGCACCGTGACCGTCACGCCGTCCATCGCGTGGCCGGGTTCGAAGCGATAGCGCAACTTGAAATCGGAGTCGGCGGCGCGCAGCGTGTCCGGGAACAGCGCTTCGCTGATCTCGGCGGACGCATGCTGCATGAGGTATTCGCGCGTGAGAAAGAGAAGTTTCGGATTCTCGGCCTCTGCCTTGCGCCGCCACCGCTCGAAACCCGCGGTGTTGTGCACCTCGGCCGGAACACGCGCGTCGTAAAACTCGTAAATCGTGTGCTCGTCCACGAGAACGTCGCGCCGGCGCGCCTTCGCCTCGAGCTCGCGCAGCTCCGCGATAAGCTTCCGGTTGTGCCGAAAGAATTCGCCGCGCGTCTCGATCTCGCCGCCGGCGAGCGCGCGATGGATGAAGATCTCACGTGCCTCCAGCGGATTGATCGGGCCGTAGTGGACGCGCCGCTTCGGCACGATCGTGAGCCCGTGCAGCGTCACGCGCTCGTGCACCATCACCATGCCGCGGTCCTTGTCCCAGTGCGGATTGGAGTAATGGCGCTTGACCAGGTGCACCGCGAGGGGCTCGATCCATTCGGGCACTATGCGCGCGACGTTCCGCGCATACAGACGTGTGGTTTCGACCAGCTCGGCGGCCATCACCCACTTGGGCTGGCCTTTGCGCAACACCGAGCCCGGAAAGATCAGGAAGTTGATGCCGCGGGCACCGATGTATTCCGGGCCATCATCGCTCTTGGTGCCGATGTTGCCGAGCAATCCCGCGAGCAGCGCACGATGGATCTGCTCGAAGCTCGCCGGCTCTTCGTTCTGCTTCATGCCGAGCTCGCCTACGAGTGCCGCGAGCTGCCCGTGTATGTCGCGCCATTCGCGCATGCGGCGGTGCGACAGAAAATGCTCGTGCAGGAGCTCGATCAGCTTGCGGTTCGATTTCTTGTGCTTGAGCGCCTCCTCGAAGAAAGCCCAGAGCTTGAGATAGCTCAGGAAATCCGAGCGCTCTTCGTGAAACTGCTCCTGCGCGCGGTCCGCGGCGTCGGCGCGCTCGAACGGGCGCTCGCGCGGATCCTGGATCGACAGCGCGGAGGCGATGATCAGCACTTCGCTCAGGCACTTCTCGCGCTGTGCGGCCAGCACCATGCGCGCGATACGCGGATCGATCGGAAACTTCGCGAGCTGCCAGCCGGTTTGCGTGAGATCGTTCTTGTCGTCGACCGCGCCGAGCTCCTGGAGGAGCTGGTAGCCGTCGGCAATCATGCGCGGCGTCGGCGGATCGAGGAATGGAAAATCCTCGACATCACCGATGCGCAGCGACTTCATGCGCAGAATCACCGATGCGAGCGACGACCGCAGAATCTCGGGCTCGGTGAAATCACGGCGTGCGTTGTAATCGTCTTCCGAGTAAAGACGGACGCAGATGCCCGGCGCCACGCGCCCGCAGCGGCCCGCCCGCTGGTTCGCGGACGCTCGCGAGACTTTCTCGATCTGAAGCTGCTCGACCTTGTTGCGCCAGCTATAGCGGTTGATTCGCGCGAGGCCGGTATCCACGACGTAACGGATGCCCGGTACCGTAAGCGAGGTCTCGGCCACATTCGTCGCGAGCACGATGCGGCGGCCCGCGTGCGGCTTGAACACGCGGTCCTGCTCTTCGAATGACAGTCGTGCGTACAGCGGAAGAATTTCGGCCCCGCGCGGGTGATGCTTCCGCAAAGCTTCGGCGGTCTCCCGGATCTCGCGCTCGCCCGGCAGGAAAACGAGAACGTCGCCGCTTCCTTCGCGCGCAAGCTCGTCCACGGCATCGAGCACGGCATCTTCCGTGTCCTGGTCTTCTTCGTCTTCGTTCTCGGCTTCGAGCGGACGATAACGCACGGATACGGGATATGTCCGCCCGGATACTTCGATAACGGGCGCGGGCCGGCCCCCCTCTCCGAAATGCTTCGCAAAGCGTTCGGTCTCTATCGTGGCCGACGTGACGATCACTTTGAGATCGGGGCGCCGCGACAGCAGGCGCTTGAGATAGCCCAGCAGGAAATCGATGTTGAGGCTGCGCTCGTGCGCTTCGTCGATGATGATCGTGTCGTAGGCCTTCAGCAGCCGGTCGCCCTGGGTTTCGGCGAGCAATATGCCGTCGGTCATCACCTTGATGTACGTGTGCGGCGAGAGCTTGTCCGAGAAACGGACCTTGTAGCCGACTGCGTGTCCCAGCGGTGTTTCGAGCTCCTGGGCGATGCGCGCGGCCACCGTGCGCGCGGCGATACGCCGCGGCTGCGTGTGGCCGATGAGGCCATTCACGCCACGGCCGATCTCGAGGCAGATCTTCGGAAGCTGCGTCGTCTTACCCGAGCCCGTCTCGCCGCTGACGATCACGACCTGATGCGCCGCGATTGCGCGCGCGATCTCCTCCCGCCGCGCTACGACCGGCAGGTCCTCGGGATACCTGGGCTTCGGCAGATTCGCAGCCCGCTGTATGGGGTCGAGCTTCAAAGGCAAATTAACCGCAAAGGACGCGGAGGACGCAAAGGCTTGAAAACATAAAAAAGGCCGGCGCGGGCCGGCCTTTAATACCACACACGGGCGTAAATCAGGCCGCAACCTGCGGATTCAGGCTGTAGAGTCCCGTGATTGTCGCTTCGGCGAGCACGTGCCCTCTCAACGCGTTCACCACGTCCGCTCCGCGAAAGGTGCCTGTCAGCGGCAGCCGCTCGAGATCCGTCGCATACAACGTGAACACGTAGTGATGGACGATCGAGTCGTTCCACGGCGGACACGGCCCGTCGTAGCCGTAGTACTCGCCTTTCATTTCCTCCGTCTTCGCGAACCATGCCGTGTAATCGTTGATGCCCTGGCGCGTACCTCGCGGTCCGTGGGGACCGCTTTTTCCCCTGGGCGTTATGCCATTCGAAAACTCGCCGGCCTGGATCGGCCCCGAGTGTGGATCGAGATCGACCAGGAGCCAATGGTAAAAGTCGATCCGGGGCAGAGACGCCGGTATGGTGCTGCCTTCCTTGTTCACGTCGTCGGGGACACACGGCACGTCGGTATCGTGGCAGATCAGCACCAGCGACCGTGTGCCCATCGGCAGGTCGGCCCACTCGAGCTGCGGATTGCGGTTGCCTCCGAGCTTCACATGGTCCGCGCCCGGGTCGACGTCGCAGAAAGCGAATTCGGCCGGAATCCGGCCGCCGTCGATGAAAGTGGCGCTCGTCAGCTTCATCACGGGTCCGCTTCAGTATCTGAACACCGCAGCGAGGCCCGTCGCGCTTGGCATGCTGCCTTTGGGCACCGCCACGACCTGGCCGCCCGTGCGCAGGACGCGCTCGGCGAGATCGTCCAGGAGATCGCTCGCACCGGGCTCGTCCCCGTCTGCATAGCGAGGCATGCGCCCTTCCATGTGACCGGGGATGCGCCGGTCGGCTTCGACGAGCAGCGTGCCGACGCGGCCGTCGGTCGCGAACTCGAGCGCATGGGTCAGATCGTCGGTCGCGAGGCCGCGCGCCCGCGACGCATGGTACGCATCGACGAGTTGCTGCAGCCGTGCGTGATAGCGGGGCTCCATGAGTTTCCATGCCTGCATCCGCAGCTCGTCCGGCTGCATCGCAAGCCCGTTCGCCTGGATGCCTTCGTCGAGCAGATACGGATTGTGGCTGACATCACGAAAATGCGAGTGATACTCGGGCAGCGCCGCCAGTATGAGCGGCAGCGTCGAAGGCTTCGAGTGCGCGTCGGTGACCGCGCGATCGACGACACGGAAAAAACGCTCCATGTCGAGACGAGGCTCGTCCATCTTGCCGCCGTGGCCGTGAAACATCGCGCCGGTAGGTGCGCCCGGCCGCGCGGGCGCGCTGCCGTAGTCACCTTTGTTCTGCACGCCCTGAATGGACACGGCAGGTCCCAATGCCTCTTCGATGGTGCGCGGTACGCTCGGCGCCATGACGATCTCGTCGAGCACATAGCGGTTGCCCTGGTACATCCGGATCTCCTGGCGGTCGAGCGCCAGGATCTGATACGTGTCCTCCGACTGGAAGACGCGCACGAGGGGCTTCACAAAAAGATGATCGTTGACGACGACGAGCTCCGGCACCCGGCGCTGAACTTTTTCGACGTGCCAGAAATTCCGCGCGCGGAGAACCGCAATGCCATCCTGCGGGTGCGCCCAGAAATCGTGGTCATCGGCGAGCTGTTCGAGCGGCTCGAGTAGCGCCCCGACATCGATCCCGCGGTGCTTTTGTTCAACGGCGGCTTTCAGCTCCCGAACGAGGTTCTTGTAACGCACGCGGTTCTGCTGCGAGTCCGGAAACTGCCTGAACGTCGGCTGATAGAGCGACAGGCACGGCGCCGGGTGATCGCCGAGCAGCGGCTGCAGACGCTGGAATACGGGCATGTCCTTATGATTGCCCGTCGCATGGACGTTCGCCTTCAGGTTTGCCGGCATGATCATCCCTTTCCCGTACGGCGGCCGGTTGCGGTTATCGCCACCTTGCCGAGCTTGTGCTCGATCGCGCGCTCGAGCTTTTCGAGGGCGGCGTCGATCGCCACCTCGAGATT
>DASRIK010000205.1:0-9326 GCA_035650035.1 Burkholderiales bacterium
GCTCCACGGCGCGCTCGATCACGTCGGCGGCTTCGATCGCTTTCGGTTGCGCGTGCTTGTGACCGAGCCATGCGAGCAGCATCTGCCCGGAAACGATCATCGCGTAAGGATTTGCGATGCCTTTGCCCGCGATATCCGGCGCCGAGCCGTGCGTCGCCTGCGCCATCGCCCGATCCGGGCCGGCCGACAGTCCGGCCGCGAGCCCCAGACCACCCACGAGACCCGCCGCCGCGTCCGAAAGGATGTCGCCGAACGTATTCGTCGTCACGATCACATCGAATTGCTGCGGCTTCATCACGAGCTTCATTGCCATCGTGTCGACCAACACTTCGTCGTACGCGATATCGGGATACTGTTCAGCCATCGCGCGGCACTCTTCCGCGAACATGCCGCAGGCGAGCTTGAACACCGTGTCCTTGTGCACGGCCGTCACTTTTTTGCGCGGCCGCGTGCGCGCAAGCTCGAAGGCTGCGCGTGCGACTTTGCTCGAGCCCTGGCGCGTGATGACGCGTATGCCGATCGTCATGTCCGGCGTGGGCCGGAATTCGCCGTTGCCCATGAAAACGTTGCGATCCGGCGGCATGCCTTCGTTGTTCTCCCGCACGATGATGAGATCCACGTCGCTATAGAGCGCCGGAAGACCGGGCAGCGATTTCGCGGGCCTCACGTTCGCGAAAAGATCGTAGTGTTTGCGCAGGATCGGATGCGGATTGATCGCGTTTGGCTTACCTTTCGGATACGCCTGGTGGCCGATCGGCCCGAGTACCCAGCCATCGAGCGTGTCGAGCTTCTCGAGCGTCCCCGGAGGCAGCGTATAGCCGAGCTCATCGTACGCCTTGCGCCCGATCGGCACCGGATGCCAGTCGATCGCAAGCGCACACTTCTCGGCAGCCGCGCGCATGACCTTGATGGTTTCAGGCACGACCTCGAGCCCGATGTCGTCTCCTTCGAGAATACCGATCCTGAGAGCTGACGCGTTGTTCACCTGATCTCCGTCGGACGATGGACCGATCGCGCAGTGGCGGCGCGGCGCGAGAGCTTCGTGGCTTCGAACGTGGCCGCCAGGCGGCGCTCTTGCGGGTGGGAATTGCCTTTTTGGCCCGGCGATTCTAGCATCGGTGCCGTGCCGGATGTCACGACAAGAGAAACCGTGGACGACATGGACGCTGTGACAGGCGAGCTCGTACGCGCGCAGGCAGCTCATCTGCGCGGTATCGATATCGGGCAGCCACGCGCGGAGGAAATCGCAATGGATATCGGCAGGATCGTAGAAAGCGTCGCTGCGGTACGCGAGCGCCTGGACTTCAACGACGAACCCGGGCGCTTCGACGCTTGTCTGCATGCGCCTGCGGGCGGTCCGCGTCAGCGCAGATGAACGACCTCGCGTGTCTCACTTTGAGTGAGGCCGCCGCAGCCATCCGCCGCAGGAAAGTCTCATCGGCAGAGCTCACGCGTGCGTGCCTCGACCAGGTGAGTCATGTCCAGCCGAAGCTCAACTGTTTTATTTCCATCGAAGAAGAACAGGCACTCGAGGCGGCACGCAAAGCCGACCGGATGCTGAAGAAAAGTGCTCGCGTGGGGCCGCTGCACGGCGTGCCGCTCGCGCACAAGGACATGTATTACCGCGCGGGGAAAATCTCGACGTGCGGCTCTAAGATCCTGAAGCAGTATCGACCGGCTATCACCTCCACGGTCGTGGAGCGCCTCGAGCGCGCGGGCGCGATCTGGCTCGGCGGCCTCAACATGGCCGAGTTCGCCGCGAACCCGACAGGCCACAACGATCACTGGGGTCACTGCCGCAATCCGTGGAACGCGCAGCACATGACCGGCGGCTCGTCGAGCGGCTCGGGCTCGGCGGTCGGTGCTCGTGCGTGCTATGGCTCGCTGGGATCCGATACGGGCGGCTCGATACGTCTTCCGGCGGCGGCGTGCGGCGTGGTGGGCCTCAAACCGACGAACGGGCTCGTCAGTCGATATGGCGTCATGCCGCGCTCGTGGTCGCAGGACACCGTGGGCCCGCTCACGCGAACGGTCGCGGACTGCGCGCGCATGCTGCGCGTTATCGCAGGCGCCGATCCGAAAGATCCGACCTGCGCTTCGCTGCCGGTACCCAACTACGAGAAAGAGCTCGAAGGCCGCGTGAAAGGCCTCACGATTGGCGTGCCGACGAATCACTATTACGAGGAGGTCACCGCAGAGGTGCGCCGCCTGATGGAGGCAAGCCTCGCCGTGCTGAGCTCGCTTGGCGCACGTCTGATCGAATTGCCGGTGCCGGATCCTGCGCGCCTTTTCTTCCTTTCGAGCGCCATATCGATTTCAGAGGCCGCGGTCATACACGGTCGATGGATGCGCGAACGGCCGCAGGATTATTCGATGTACGTGCGCTCGCGCATCGAGCCTGGGTTTCACGTCCCCGCAACCACGTATCTCGAAGCGCTCAATCTGCGCGCGAAGTACCTCAGCGAGTTCCTCGAAACGGTCTACAGTAAAGTGGATGTGGTGCATACGCCCGTGATGGTGATGCCGCCGCCGGGCATTGCGGAGACCGAGCCGAAACAATCGGGGGATGTGGCTGCGCTGGTTTCGCGCATCACGCGCAACACGCGGCCGACCAACTATCTCGGCTTGCCGGCGCTTTCCGTTCCGGCAGGCTTCATCGGCGGGCTACCTGTTGCGTTCCAGCTCATGGGCCGTCCGCATTCCGAGGCCCTGCTTTTCCGGATCGGCCATCTGTATCAACGTGAGACCGACTGGCACCGCCGTCTGCCACCGCTCTGACCGAACGCCGGAAAATGTGAGAGGCGCGACCGCACCAAAACGAGCAACCGTCGCACCAAAATCGCCCTGGAGCATTCGCCGCATGTCATTGTGGTAAATGTAGATCCGTGAACACGCCCACCGGGCTACCGCTGGTGAAGGTCGAGGATCTGTCGGTGCAGTTCGTAAGTGCCGAAGCGACCGTGCGCGCCGTCAATGGTGTGAGCTTCACGCTGGAGCGCGGCGAAGTGCTCGGCATTCTCGGCGAGTCCGGCTCGGGCAAGAGCGTGACGCTGCGCGCGCTCATGCGGCTGCTGCCGCTCCGGAAGACACGGCTCGGCGGGCGTATCGAAATCGCCGGCGAAGACGTGATGGCGCTCGACGGTCCGGCGCTCGCGCGCTTGCGCGGCTCACGCGTGGCGATGATATTTCAGGAGCCGATGACAGCGCTCGATCCCGTTTTCACCATCGGCGACCAGATCGTCGAAGCGATCCTGCAGCACGAGCGTATCGGACGGCAGCAGGCTCGTGCGCGCGCGCTGGAGCTCCTCGAGCTCGTGCAGATTCCCTCCGCTCGCCGGCGGCTCGACGCGTATCCGCATCAACTGTCCGGAGGACTCCGGCAACGCGCGATGATCGCGATCGCGCTCTCCTGTCGTCCGGCCCTGTTGCTTGCCGACGAGCCGACAACCGCGCTCGACGCGACCGTGCAGATTCAGATCCTGCTGCTTCTTCGCTCGCTTCAGCGCGAGCTCGGCATGGCCATGATCTTCGTCACGCACGATCTGGGAGTCGCGGTAGAGGTTTCGCACAAGGTGTCCGTCATGTACGCGGGCCGCATGGTGGAAAGCGGATCGGTGCACGACGTGGTCCGCAACCCCCGACATCCGTACACCGAAGGGCTCATGCGTTCGACGGTGCACGAAGTTGCCAAAGGCGAGCGGCTCACGCCCATTGCCGGTTCTCCGCCCAATCTGGCCGCGCTGCCTCCGGGATGCAGCTTTGCACCGCGATGCCGCTACGCCGATGCCCGATGCCGCGGCGCTTATCCACCGCCTGTCACCATCGGCTTGCACGGACGATACGAACACGTCACGCGCTGCCTCTACCCGGACCGGGTCCAACGCGAACCCGACATGGAGTACGCACCATGACTGCACCAAACCTGCTTTCGGCGACCGAAGCAGCGGCAGCGATTGCCGCCGGAACGCTGAAGTCCGAAACACTCGTGCGCGCATGCCTCGATCGCATACGCGCCCGCGAATCGGAAGTGGAAGCGTGGGCGTATCTCGATCCGGAGCTCGCGCTCGCACAGGCCCGACAGTGCGATCGCGAAGCGCCTCGATCAAGGCTGCACGGCATTCCGATCGGCGTCAAAGATGTGATCGACACGGTCGAGATGCCGACCGAATACGGCTCGCCCATCTATAAAGGCCACAAGCCTTCGTGCGATGCAGCGTGTGTCGCCCAGGTGCGCGAGCTCGGCGGCGTCATCCTCGGCAAGACAACGACCACCGAGTTTGCAACGCGACATCCGTCCAAGACGCGCAACCCGAAAAATGGAGCGCACACGCCGGGCGGCTCTTCCGCGGGATCGGCCGCCGCGGTCGCCGACGCAATGGTGCCGATCGCTTTCGGCACGCAGACGTCCTCTTCGATCATTCGGCCCGCCGCCTACTGCGGGAGCGTCGGCTACAAACCGACGTTCAACCTCGTGAATCGCGCCGGTCTCAAATTTCTGTCCGAGTCGCTCGACACGATTGGTGTGCTCACGCGCACCGTTCCGGACGCAGCCATGATTGTCGAAGAGCTTTCCGGGAGCGCTCCGGCACGGTTCGAAGACGTCGCGACTCTCAAGCCCAGGATCGGTTTCTGCCGCACGCCTTATTGGACTCAGGCCGACGCCGCGACGCAGGCCGCACTGCTTGGTGCGCTTCCACGGCTTTCCCGTGCCGGCGCGAGCCTGGACGAAGTGGCGCTCGAGAGCGACTTTGCCGAGCTGGCCGACACGCAAATCCGCATGAGCTCGTACGAGTTCTACCGCGCGCTCACCTACGAGCGCACACGGTTTCCGCAGCTCATTTCCGATAGCCTCATGACGCGCATCCGTGCGGGATCGCGCGTGACGCGCGCCGATTACCAGAAGACTCAGGAGACGGCCGAGCGCTGCCGCAGAAAACTGGACGACGTCTATCGCGAGTACGACGTGCTCATCTGCCCGAGTGCCACGGGCGAAGCGCCGCGCGGATTGAGCAGCACGGGCGATCCTGTATTTGGACTGACGTGGACGCTGATGCATGGACCCGCCATGACACTGCCGGTATTCACCGGACCCACAGGCCTGCCGCTCGGGCTGCAGGTGACCGGGCCGCGCAAGTCCGATGCACGAACGCTCGTCGCAGCCGAATGGATTCGACGTGCACTGACGGATTGATTCCTTCAGACACACAACCGGGGAGAACGAAGATGATTCACTGCTTGGTACGGCCGCTCGTATATACGATTTCTGTTGCGGCACTGGTTGCATCGAGCTCTGCGCTCGCCCAAAAACGTCCGCTGCGCGTCGGCATGACGCTGTCCGAAATCTCGACGACGAGCGGCCAGCCGAACGGCGGCTTCGAAGGTTATCGCTTCACCGGCTACACGATTTACGACGCGCTCATCAACTGGAAGCTCGACGACGCGAAGACCGCTTCCGGGCTGACGCCGGGCCTGGCGACCGAGTGGAGCGTCGATCCCAAGGACCACACGAAATGGATTTTCAAGCTGCGTAAAGGCGTCAAGTTCCACGACGGCTCGGATTTCAACGCCGATGCGGTGATCTGGAATCTCGATAAATGCTTCAAGAAAGATGCGCCGCAGTACGACGCGCGGCAGCAGGCGCAGGTCGCAGGACGCATTCTGTCGATCAAGAGCTGGCGCAAGATCGACGACTACACCGTCGAGCTCACCACGCACGCGCCGGACTCCACGTTTCCCTATCAGGTGACCTACGTTCTGTATTCGAGCCCGGCGCAATACGAGAAGCTCGGCCGTGATTGGAACAAGTTTTCCGCGCAGCCTTCCGGCACCGGGCCGTTCCGGGTGGAGCGTCTGGCGCCGCGCGAGCGCCTCGAGCTCACGCGTAATCCCAACTACTGGGATGCGAAGCGCGTCGCGAAATCCGAGCGCCTCATCCTCTTGCCCATACCCGAAGCGACCACGCGCGCTTCCGCGCTTTTGTCCGGCCAGGTGGATTTCATCGAAGCGCCGCCGCCGGATTTCATCCCGCGGCTCAAGCAGCAGGGTTTCCAGATCACTTCCAACGTATATCCGCATATCTGGCCCTACTTCATGAGCTTCAAGGAAGGCTCGCCCTGGCGCGACGTTCGCGTGCGCAAAGCGGTCAATCTCGCGATCGATCGTCCCGGCATCGTGAAGCTGCTGGGCGGCTTCGCGGAGCCGGCGGTCGGCATCGTCGATCCGTCCAGTCCCTGGTTCGGCAAACCGACGTTCGGGATCAAGCACGATCCCGCCGCCGCTCGCAAGCTTCTCGCCGAAGCCGGCTATTCGGCTGCGAAGCCGCTTACGCTGAAAGTGTTCGTGTCGCCTTCCGGCTCCGGCCAGATGCTGCCGAAGCCGATGAACGAGTACATTCAACAGAACCTGAAGCAGGTCGGCATCAATCTCGAGCTCGTCACCGCGGACTGGGAGCAGTTGCGCAACTGCCGCCGCGCGGGCGCGGGCGCGCCCGTGTGCCAGGGCACGGACGGCATCAACAATTCATCGGCAACCGTGGATCCTTTCAGCGCATTCGGGCGCATCTACAGCAGCAAGGCCATACCGCCCGCGGGCTTCAACTACATGCATTTCTCGGATCCGAAAGTGGATGCGATGGTCGAACGCGTACAGACGACGTTCGAAGAGAAGAAGCGCGATCAACTGCTTGGCGAGCTGCACGCATACCTCGTCGACAATGCGGTCGATGTCTGGGTGGTGCACGATGTCGGCCCACGCGCGCTGTCCTCTCGCGTGCGCGGCTGGGTGCAGGCGAAGCACTGGTTCCAGGACCTGGCGCCGGTGTATGTCGCCGACTGATAAATGCTGAAATACATCCTCCGCCGCGTCCTCTACACCATTCCGATCGCCATCGGCGTATCGCTCGTGGTGTTCACTCTTGTACATCTCGCGCCGGGCGATCCGCTGTCAGCGGTGATGGGCGAAGTCGATCAGAAGATGCTCGTGGAAATGCGCAAATCTTTCGGTTACGACAAGCCGCTGCCGATCCAGTATGTCGTATGGCTCGGTAACACGCTCACCGGAGACATGGGATATTCGCTGCGCAGCGGCGCCCCGGTATTTCCGATGCTGATGAGCGCTGCGAAGAACACGATGGCGATCGGGGTTGCCGCCGCATTGCTGGGCTTCGTTTTCGGGATCGCAGCCGGGATGATCGCAGGCTACAACCATGGTACATGGCTCGATAAAGCCGTGTCCTCGACCGCGATCGCCGGCGTATCGATGCCGCATTACTGGCTCGCGATCATTCTGGTGATCGTGTTTTCCGTGCAGCTCGGATGGCTTCCATCGGTGGGCGCGGGATCGGCCGACAGCTTCTGGAGCTGGGAAGCGTGGCGGCACATGCTCTTGCCCGCGCTCGCCCTCGCAGCGATTCCCGGCGCCGTGGTCGCGCGGACTGCACGCGCAGCGGTCATGGAGATCCTGAGCATGGAATTCGTCGAGGCGTTGCGGGCACGCGGTCTGTCCGAGCGCCGGATCCTCCTGCACGTCGCCCGCAACGCGCTCCCGACGGTGCTCGCGGTGATGGGCCTGCAGTTCGCGCATCTGCTCGCGGGGTCGATACTCGTCGAGACGGTGTTCACATGGCCGGGCACCGGATACCTGCTCAATCTGGCGATCTTCGACCGCGACATGCCGGTGCTGCAGGCGACCCTCATGCTGCTCGCGCTCTTTTTTGTCTTCACGAACCTCGTGGTCGACATTCTGCAGGCGTGGGCTGACCCGCGCATCAACCGCGCATGAAGAGCGCGGATCCGGCAACGCTCACGGTCGCGTACGACACCGCGACCGGCGGGCGTGCGGAGCTCGGCGTTCCGGTCGGGCCCGCTGTCCAACGCACCTACTGGCAGAGCGTGGGCCGCCGGGTTCGTCGCGATTCATATACCGTCATCTGCGCCGCCGTGCTGCTGCTGATTACAGCCGCCGCCGTTTTTGCGCCGTGGCTGGGACTCGACGATCCGACGTTCTCGAACGTCGCGAAGCGGCTGCTTCCCGTCGGCTCGCCGGATCACGTCCTCGGGACAGACGAGCTTGGCCGCGACATGCTCTCGCGGCTCATCTACGGCGGACGGCTTTCGCTCATGATGGGCGTGCTGCCGGTTGCGGCGGCGCTGCTCATCGGCGGCGCGCTCGGCCTCATTGCCGGTTTCGCGGGCGGACGCACGAACATGGCGATCATGCGCGTGACCGACGTCTTCTATGCTTTTCCCTCGATACTGCTGGCCGTGGCAATTGCCGGCTCGCTCGGCGCCGGACTCACCAATGCGCTCCTTGCGATCACGATCGTTTTCATCCCGCCGATCACGCGCGTCACCGAATCGGTGACGACGCAGGTGCGGACCATGGATTTCGTCGAAGCGGCGCGAGCGAGCGGCGCGAGCACCTACGCGATCATTCGCGTGCACATCCTCGGCAACGTCCTCGGACCGATCCTCGTGTATGCGACCGTGCTCGTGAGCGTATCGATCCTCATCGCGGCGGGCCTTTCGTTCATCGGCCTCGGCGCGAGCCCGCCCGCTGCCGAATGGGGTCTCATGCTCAACACGCTGCGGGAGTCGATTTTCCTCGCGCCGCTCAATTCCGTACTGCCGGGCTTCATGATTTTCGTGACGTCGATGTGCTTCAACCTGATCAGCGACGGATTGCGAAGCGCGATGGACGTCCGCTTCTGATGCTGACCGTCACGAACCTGCGCAAGTACTTCCCGGTCAGAGCCCAGGCGCTGGGCGGACCGAAGGTGGTCGTCCAGGCAGTCGACGGCGTGAGCTTTTCGATCGCGCAGGGCGACACGCTAGGCATCGTGGGCGAGTCCGGCTGCGGCAAGTCCACGACCGCACGGCTGCTGATGCAGCTCATCGAGCCTGACGCGGGCGAGATACGCTTCGACGGCCGGAAGCTCGGCGGGAGCGGCATGAGCATTCGCGAGCTGCGGCGGAACATGCAGATGGTGTTCCAGGATTCCTACGCATCGCTCAATCCGCGGCTGGCCGTGCAGGACAGCATCGCTTTCGGTCCGCGCACCCATGGCATGAGCGCGCAGGCAGCACGCGCCAAAGCGCGGGAGCTTCTCGGGCTCGTGAACCTCGATCCCGATCAGTTCGGCCCGCGCTACCCGCACGAGCTCTCGGGTGGTCAGCGTCAGCGCGTGAACTTCGCGCGCGCGCTCGCTCTCGAACCGCGCCTGGTGATCCTCGACGAGGCCGTATCCGCGCTCGACAAGTCGATCGAAGCGCAGGTCCTGAACCTCCTGATGGACCTCAAGGCCAACCTCGGCCTCACGTATCTTTTCA
>DASRIK010000206.1:0-5328 GCA_035650035.1 Burkholderiales bacterium
CTACGACGAAGCCCGCATGGACATCGAACGGCGTCTGCTCGCCGATCTCGAGGTCGAAGCGCCGCAAGAACATGAAAACAGGATCGGCGCGCGATCCCTGGCAGTCAGCCTCGGCCTGATGATCTCGACCGCCGCGATCGCGGTGTATTGGATGACCGGCAGCCCGCAATCGATCGCAAAGCCTGCGAGCCCGACCGAGCCCCGCCACGCCGTGGATACGCAGGAAGTGCAAGCGATGATCGCGCGACTTGCCAGCCGCCTCGAGCGTGAGCCTCAGGACGCGGAAGGCTGGGCAATGCTCGCGCGCTCCCATGGCGCGCTCGCGCGGTATGCCGACGCCGTGCGCGCCTATTCGCAGGCGGTTGCGCGCGGCCGCGAGGATCCCCAGCTTCTGGCGGACTATGCCGACGCGCTCGCCATGACGCAGGGCCGACGCCTCCAGGGCGAACCCGAGACACTCATCGCCCGCGCCCTCGCCGCCGATCCGAATCACGTCAAGGCGCTCGCGCTCGCTGGCTCGGCGGCATTCGAACAGCGCCAATATCACGCGGCTCTGCGCCATTGGCAGCGTCTGCTCACGCGCGTGCCGGCCGACGCGGAGATCGCCCGCTCGACTCGCGCGAGCATCGCGCAGGCGCAGGAGCGGATCCGGGGCGTCACGGGCACTTCGGCAGCGCCCTGACCCATTCTCAAGAACCAGACTTGAGAATGATCCTTCCCAGTATTGAGAAAGATCAAACTCCACCCCGGACACGGGCCCTACACTGCCGTGGAAGATTCGCCGCCGGGCCCAGCTGATGGCGCCAAAGGGCGGCGGGGAGGAGGAGAGTTGACGCGTCTGCCGTGGCGACTGGTTGCATGCATCGCGATTGCGTGGGCGGTCCTTACCGCGTGCAGCGGCCGTCCCGAGCTCCCGGCGCGTTCCATACACGAGGCGCTCGAGGCGGTGCGACTGGCTCGACTCTCCGACGGAATACCTGTATCCGCGCAGGCACTGCACGGCCCTCTGGTGATCAACTTCTGGGCTTCATGGTGCGCGCCCTGCCGCAACGAGATGCCCGCTCTCGAACGACTCTCGTCGCGGCTGGCGCCCGACGGCATTACCGTCGTCGGTATCACGCTCGACAACGACCTCAATCTCGCGCGCGAATTCGTGCACGCTTACCGCCTCTCGTTCCCGATGTACACGGGCGCGGAGTCGCTGCGCGTAGCGCTCGGTGTGAAAGCGCTCCCGCATACCCTCCTCGTTCGCAGCGACGGCACGCTTGCCGCTGCGCTCGCGGGCGCCCGGGATTGGGACAGCGAGCCCGTCGACGCACATGTGCGCGAACGCCTCGCCCATGTGGATGGGAGACGACGTTGATCCGCGGTATCCAACCTCGCATACGCGCGCGGATCGAAGGGACACTCGCCGCAATCCAGGCGATCGGCGGAGCGTGCGGGAGGCTCGCGAATACGGCGCAGGCAGGCCTTCGGCTGCGCACGAAGGGATTCATCGGATTCGCGGCCGTGCTGCTCTACGTGCTGCTGGTTGCCGGCATCGTGTCGCATCACCGCGGGCAGTTGAGGCTCACGGTGGAGGAACAACGAAGCATTTTCGAACGCGAGGAAGCGCTCTCGCGCGTGAACACGGCGCTCGCCTATGCTGTGCTCAATGTGAACGACGCGTACTCGACGCCGAATCCGCGCGTCACCGTCGACAGCGTGGCCCTCGATATCGAGGCTGTGCAGGCCGCGCTACAGACGTTGAAGGGCACGTATCCCGCGACGCAGCCCTGGGTCGCGCGCCTCGACGAGCACATCGCGGTCATCCGGACCAATTGGGCACGGGCGAGCCTGCTCGAATTGCGAGAAGCGCTGCACGAGCTCGTCGGCCAGCTCGGCGAGCTCACGTCGGAGATAGCCGTGCGCAGAAACAAAGTCTACGCACAGTTCCAGTCCACCTATGACGCCATCACGCTTGCCGCCGTGGTTCTCGGTCTGATCGGTGTGGTGAGTGTTGCCGCTCTGCTCTCGCTCTTCTTCTCCCGGCTGGTGGCCGACATACGCCGCCTGCAGGAGCGCGCTCTCGCCGTCGTAAAGGGCTATCGCGGCACGCCGCTCGCAATCACGCGTCACGACGAGCTCGGTGCGCTCATCCAATCCGTCAATGACATGCAGTCGGACCTGCGTGAGCGAGAGAACCAGCTCGAGATCGCCCGGCAGCAGCGTTTCCATCAGGAGAAAATGGCTGCGGTCGGCTCGCTCGCCGCCGCGATCGCGCACGAGGTGAACAATCCGATCGCGGCAATCACCGGCGTCGCCGAAGCGATCGAAGAGGTGCGCGAGTCCGCCGCCTGTCCCGTGGCGCACAAGCTCTGCCGCCCCGAGTTGATCCTCGAGCAGACCCGCCGTATCAGGGAGATCACGCGCCAGCTCGCGGAAATGACGCGGCCCTACTCGCCCGATCCTCAGTTGATCGATCTGAACGAGCTCGTGCGCAACACGTGCGCGTTCATCACCTACGACCGGCGCTTCCGCGAGCTGGAGCTCACGATGGATCTCGATCCGCAGCTTCCTGCCGTGACCGCCGTGGCCGACCACCTCACGCAGGTGCTGATGAACCTGCTCATCAATGCCGCCGACGCGACACGCGAGGTGCCCGGACGAAATCCCACGCTGCGTGTGGAGACGCGCGCTTTGAACGGTGGCGTGCTTGTCACACTGATCGACAACGGGTGCGGGATGTCACGCGCGACGCTTGCGCGTGCGTTCGAGCAGGGCTTCACGACGAAGCCGCAGGGCAACGGCAGCGGCCTCGGACTCTTCATGTGCCGTTCACTCGTGAGCGCCGAGGGTGGCACGATCGACCTTCAGTCGGAGCCCGATCGCGGCACGCGCGCATCGATTTTCCTGCCGTCTCCACAATCGAAAGCGGTGGCCTGACCATGCATGTACTCGTTATCGACGACGAACCTGCACTGCGCGAAATCCTCGGCGCGACCGTCGCCCGCGCCGGACACACGGTCGATCTCGCGGAAACCGCGAAACAGGCTGCCATGAAGCTCGCCCGCGGCGACGTGGACGTGGCGCTCTGCGACATCAAGCTCCCCGACGGCAACGGCATCACCATACTGCGCGATACGATCGCCTCGGGCATCGAGACCGCATTCATCATGGTGACCGGCTTCGGGTCGATGGAGACGGCCGTGGACGCACTGCGCGCCGGCGCGACCGATTACATCGTGAAGCCGGTGCACAGCGCCGAGCTGCTCCATCGGTTGAGTCAGATCGGGGCTGTGCGGGGACTGCGAGAGCAGAACCAGGCGCTCCGCAAGGAAGTGACGCGGCAGGCCGGCGGTCTCTACCAGTGGACCTCCCCCAGCATGCGCGAAGTCGATCGCATGGTGAGCAAGGTCGCCCCCACCGACAGCACGGTGCTGATCACCGGCGAAAGCGGTACGGGTAAAGGTGTCGTGGCACGCGCCATACACGAAGGCAGCCGGCGGCGCGACGGCCCTTTCGTCGTCATCAATTGCAGCGCGATCCCGGAGCACCTTCTCGAAAGCGAATTCTTCGGTCACACGAAAGGCGCGTTCACGAGCGCGGACCGGGCGCGCAAGGGATTGTTCCTGCAGGCCGACGGCGGGACGCTGTTTCTCGACGAGATCGGGGAGCTCCCGCTGCACATGCAGACGAAGCTGCTACACGTCATCGAGGACAAGATGGTGCGCGCGATCGGCTCGGAGCAGTCGAGACGCGTCGACACGCGCATCGTCACTGCGACGAACCGCGATCTGCAGAACATGGCGGCGCAGGGCACGTTCCGTGAGGATCTCTACTTCCGGCTCGCCATGTTCCATATTCGCGTGCCGCCGCTGCGGGAGCGTCGTACCGACATCCTTGCGTTCATCCATCATGTGCTCGACAACGCCCGGCGCGGTGCATCGAGCGTCGTCAGGCCCGAGCCCGGTGTCGAAGAGGTGCTCACCGGCTACGACTGGCCGGGCAACGTGCGCCAGCTCGAGAACGTCGTGAATCGCGCGCTCATACTCGCCGACGGCGATTACATCGCACTCGCCGACCTTCCACTCGAGATCACGGGAAATGTGCCCGTGTCTGTGCAAACTGGCACGCGATCTGCTCAGTCCGGGTACCTGCGCGATCAGGTGCGGCGCTTCGAAGCCGAGGTGCTGCGCAATGCGATCGAGAACGCAGGCGGGGACCGGCGGCTGGCCGCGCATCGGCTCGGCATCGGACTTTCGAGTCTGTATCGCAAGCTCGAGGAGCTCGAGCGCGACCCACAGGGCGCACCGCACGCCGACGTATGACAAGAACCGGATAGCGGCAGCCGTACTGCCGCTTCCCGAGAAGGGAGTAGGCATGATGAGCACAAGAAGCGGCCGCTTCGCAGTCCGAACGTTCCTCGGTGTCCTCTTTGCCGCACAGATAAGTTTCGCATCGGCCGCGCCGGAAGACGACTTCCGCGCGGGTTACAAGGCATTCCACGCCGGAGATATCGTGCACGCGATGGCGATACTCAAGAAATCGGCAGATGCAGGCCATGCGGCTTCACAGGCATTGTTGGGAGACATCCTCGATCAGGCCGAATTCGACGAGGAGGCCGTCGGCTACTACCGCAAGGCTGCGCTCCAGGGCAACGCCGAAGGTGAGTTCGGCCTCGGCAAGATGTACTCCACGGGCGAAGGCGTGAAGCGCGACAACGCGGAAGCGCTGAAGTGGATCACGCGCAGCGCAGAACGCGGTCACGTGCTCGGGACCAAGGTGCTCGCGGAAGCGTACATCAAAGGCGAGCTCGGGCTCGACGAAGGACGCCGCAACGGACCTGACGCGGTGCGATGGATACGCGCGGCGGCGGATTTGAGCCACATTCCCGCAATCGAATTCCTCGCGCGCGCGTACCGAACTGGGGCGCTTGGCTTGACCGCCGACCTCAGGCAGGCCGATGCGCTCGATGCCCGTGCACGTGCACTGCGCGGCATCGCCGAGAACACGCGCACCGGCAAGAAAGGCAGAAGATGAGCTCTGGCATAACCGTCATGCGCCGCCTGATGTGTGCATTCGGCCTCTTTGGATTGGCAGTCACGAGCGTCGATCTGGTGCACGCCGCCGACATCATCAAGGGCGCGCAAATCTATGCGATGCATTGCGTCTCCTGCCATGGTCCCGCCGGGAACAGCGTCATGCCTGGCGTGCCGAACCTCGCGCGCGCAGAACGCATGCTGCAGAGCGACCTCGCGCTGCTCGCCACGCTCAGGGCCGGCAAGAACACGATGCCCGGGTATGCCGGGATCCTCACGGATCAGCAGATTCTCGACGTGATCGCCT
>DASRIK010000207.1:0-12154 GCA_035650035.1 Burkholderiales bacterium
CAGCGCGTCGGCGACTTCATCTGGGCGGCAGCCGATTCACGCGCCCGGGGCTTTTTGATCGGCGCGACCGCCGGCCGCACCACGCTCTCCGGCGAAGGCCTCCAGCACGAGGATGGCTCCAGCCACGTCATTGCAGCGACGATCCCGAGCTGCTGCGCCTACGACCCATGCTTCGGCTATGAGCTTGCGGTGATCGTGCGTGAAGGCATGCGCCGCATGCTCGAAGCGCACGAGGATATTTTCTACTACATCACGGTGATGAACGAGAACTACAGGCACGCCGCGATGCCCGAAGGTTCCGAAGACGGGATCCTCCGGGGGATGCACCGCATCGTGCATGCAGAGAACGCGCAGGTGCAGCTCCTCGGCTCCGGAACGATACTGCACGAAGTGATCGCGGCGGCGGAAATGCTCGAGCGCGACTTCGGTATCGCCGCCGACGTGTGGAGCGTCACGAGCTATACCGAGCTGCGGCGCGACGGCATGGCGATCGAGCGCTGGAACACGTTACACCCGACGGCACAGGCGCGGACGAGCTATGTCGACCAGTGTCTTGGGCCGACGAATGGTCCCGTCATCGCTGCGAGCGATTACGTGCGCGCGTTACCTGACCTCATCCGCACGTGGGTGCCACGGCGATACGTGACGCTCGGCACGGATGGCTACGGCCGCAGCGATACGCGTGAAGCACTGCGGCGTTTCTTCGAAGTCGATCGAAAGGCGATTGTCGTGTCGGCGTTGAAGGCGCTGGCGGAGGAGGAGCGCGTGCCCGCGGAGAGGGTCGAAGAGGCTATTCAGCGCTATTCGGTCGACGCGGAGGCGGCGAATCCGTGGGAACGGTGACGACTCTCGCGCACCAACGTCCGTTTCGGTGTGCACCGCGGCGATGAGAGAGGGCGTGCTCGGGAAAGCGGGTCGTGGGCGTGTCCATTTCTCGAAAGTTTGCCCGAAAAGCTCGAAAGCAGGACGAATTTAGCTCAGGCAGACTGGGGTTCCTGACCATGAGCCAATCCACTACCGCCCCGGCGATCTCGAAGGCAGAGACGCGCGCCCACCCACGGATCGTGAGCCTGCTGCTGAACTTTGCTCACGGCATCGACCACATGTTCCTGCTGATCTTCGCGACTGCCGTGGGCGCCGTCGCAGCCGACTTCGGCTACGCGACGTGGCAGGACCTCATGCCGTACGCGCTGGGCGCCTTCGCGCTCTTCGGTCTGGGTGCGCTGCCGGCGGGGCGCCTTGGCGATCTCTGGGGCCGGCGGGTGATGATGATCATTTTCTTCGTCGGCATCGGCGGCGCCTCGATCCTGACTGCGATGGCACAGAACGCCTGGCAGCTCGCTGCCGGGCTTACGCTGATCGGAACGTTCGCGTCGATCTATCACCCTGTCGGCATTCCGATGCTCGTGCAGAACGTGCCGAATCCGGGCGTCGTGATCGGCGTGAACGGCCTGGCGGGAAACCTGGGCATCGCCGTCGCCGCGCTCGTGACGGGTTTGCTCGTGAAGGTGCTCGGGTGGCGCGCCGCGTTCGCCGTGCCGGGGATGATCGCGATTGCATGCGGGATACTCTTCGCCCTGGTCTGCCCGAGGGAGACGGAGGCGCCTTCGAAGCGCAAAGGCGGCAAGGCCAGGGTGGAGCTTTCGCCGGCGATGCTCGTGCGCACGTTTACCGTGATGACCGCAGCCGCGGTCACGAGCAGTCTCCTCTTCAACTTCACGACGAACGGCAACTCGCAACTCATGTCCGAGCGCTTCCGCGGCGTGCTCGAGGATCCCGCGATCCTGGGCGCGCTGCTCGCGCTCATCTACACCGTCGCGTCGTTCGCGCAGATCGTCGTGGGCCATCTCATCGACCGCATGCCGTTCAAGCCTTTGCAGTTCTGGATGTCGGTCGCGCAGATCCCGCCGCTCATTGTCGCCGCGCACATGGAGGCCTGGTGGCTGTTCGGCGCACTGCTGATCGTGATGATTCTCGTCTTCGGCTCGATCCCGTTCACCGATGCGATGATCGTGCGCTACGTCGACGATCGCCTGCGCTCCCGCGTAGCCGGCATGCGTCTTACGGTCGCGTTCGGCATCAGCTCGCTGGCGGTTTGGCTTCTCGGTCCGCTCGTCAAGGAGGTCGGCTTCGCTACGGCGCTCTGGATAATGGCCGGCGTCGCAGCTGTGAAAGCCGTGATCGTCATGCTGCTGCCGAACGAGAAAGAGGCTTCAGCCTGATGTAGGCGTAGCACGGCAACATCGAGCCCGACTCCACTGGTTCACGCATGAACAATGCTCATCGCGGGCCGCAGAAGCGCGGCTTCTACCACGGATGGGTGATCGTCGCCGGTGCGTGGATCATGTATATGCTGAACCAGGCCGCCTTCACGTGGGGCTTCACGGTATTCGTCAAGCCGTTGTCGGAGGAGTTCGGCTGGAGCCGTACAAGCATCACGGTCGCGTGGGCGTTGTCGCTGACCTGGGGGCTGCTGTTGGCGCCATGGTTCGGACGATGGTTCGATCGTTATGGCTCCAGATCCCTTGTCGTCATCGGCGGCATATGCGGCGGTGCCGGCTGGCTTCTGATAGCCACCGCTCACGAGTACTGGCCTTTCGTTGCGTATTTCGTGTTTCTGGTGGGCACCGGAATCAACGGCGCGCTCGGACCGTCTACCGGGTCGGCTGCGATTGCGCAGTGGTTCAAACTCCGCCGATCGCTCGCGCTGGGTGTTTACTTCACCGGTTCCGGAGGTGCAGGCCTCGCGTTGATCCCGATCATGGGCGCGCTCACCGGGATGTATGGCTGGAGGGTGGGTGCTGCGAGTCTCGGTGCAACCACGTTGCTGCTCACGGCGATGGTCGCTCCTTTCATGCGGCACAGGCCGACGCAGCATGAATTCGAGCGTGAAGACCGTTCGGCCCCGGAGCCTGCGCGAACGAGGCCTTTTTCCAGCCTGCTCCGGTGGCTTCCGTTGCCCAGGCACACTGCGCCTGCCGCGCGGGACTTCACTCTCGCCGAGGCGCTGCGCCACACCACGTTTTGGCTGTTCACGGGCGCCATCTTCCTGCGCTATGTCGGCATGGGGATTACCCAGGTCCACCAGATGCCGCACATGCTCGCCCGAGGTGTGGATCCGGTGCTGGCCACTGCGGCGCTCAGCCTTTCTTTAATAATCAATATTCCGTCGCGTGTAGCAGTGGGCTGGATGGGCGACGTCTACAACAAGAACTGGTTGCTGAATGTGCTCGCACTCACCGGCGGACTGGCGCTGCTCGCGTTTGCTTTCGTCAGTCCTGCACTCGCCGCACTCGTATGGGCCTATGCGATTTTGTGGGGAATCGCTCTCGCCATGTTGCCACTGCAGGCGGCGTGGATCGCGGACACCTACGGGCGGACGAACTACGGCAGCATCAACGCGGTGTCGAATTCATTCGCGCTGTCAGGTCGCATCGCAGGCGCGCTTGGCGCTGCACTCGCCTACGACGCGTTCGGCACCTATACCGCAATCATGCTGGTTGGGGCGGCAGGCTTCGGAGTCGGCGCAATCATGTTGATGTTCCTGCCTTCAGCGAAGGCCGTTTCCACCACCTGAGGATTCGGCTACGCCGCGACACTCAGCTCATATCCGGCAACTGCTGATACGGCCTCGCCGGCACCTCGCCCGGCGGCAGGAACGACGGCGCGGGCTTGCCGAGCGGCTCGAGCGAACGTGCTCGTTCGCTGAACGGGACGTCTACGCCTTCTGTACATCGCCGATCTCTTCCAGCTCGCCGTGAACTTCCAGCCAGCGATGCTCGGCTTCGTCGATGAGCCGCGTGAGCTCGGTCTGTCGCAGCGCGAGGCCTTTCAGCTTGTCGGGGTCGGGGCTTTCGTAAATCGACGGGTCGGCGAGCGTCTCGTCGATCTCGCGCTTCTCTTCGTGCCATTGCGCGAGGTTCAACTCGAGCTCGCTGATTTCTCTCAGCAGCGGTCGCCGTTGCGCGAGCTTCGCCTGTCGTCCGGCCGCGGCGGCGGCGCGTGCTTCCCTGCGCTCGAACTTTCCGCTCGCGGTCTCGATTTTCGAGCTCGGCGCAGCCTGGGCGCTGCGTCGCGCGGCAAGCCATTCGAGGTAGTCGTCGAGGTCTCCGTCGAATTCCGCTGCTTTCCCGTCGGACACGAGCAGGAATGCGTCGCAAACCGTCTTGAGCAGCGCGCGGTCGTGCGATACGAGGACGAGGCTCCCTTCGTATTCGGCAAGCGCTTTGGTGAGCGCATGACGCATTTCGAGGTCGAGGTGATTGGTGGGTTCGTCGAGCAGCAGAAGATTCGGCGCGCGGCGCACGAGCAGCGCGAGGGCGAGTCTCGATTTCTCGCCACCTGAAAAAGCACCGACCGGCGCATCAGCCATGGCGCCGCGGAAATCGAATCCGCCGAGATAATCGCGCAGCGACTGTTCGCGCGTGTGCGGCTCCAATCGAACGAGATGCTGGATGGGCGATTCCGCCGGCCGCAATTGCTCGAGCTGATGCTGTGCGAAATAGCCGATGCTCAAACCCCGGCCTTCGAGACGACGCCCTGCAAGCGGCTCGAGCTCGCCCGCAAGAAGCTTCACCAGCGTCGATTTGCCGGCGCCATTCGGGCCGAGCAATCCAATGCGATCTCCGGGCCGGAGCGTGAGGTCGATCCGATCGAGCACTCTCTTCCCCGTGTATCCCGCTTCGACACTCTGCAACGAAAGCAGCGGATCCGGTGCGCGCGCAGGTTCGGGGAATTCAAAATCGAACGGCGCATCGACGTGCGCGGGCGCAATGCGTTCCATGCGGTCGAGCGCTTTAAGGCGGCTTTGCGCCTGGCGCGCTTTGGTGGCTTTCGCGCGGAACCGCTCGACGAAACGCGTGAGGTGGGCTATCTCCCGCTGCTGTTTCTCGAGGAGCGCCTGCTGGACCGCAAGCTCGCCGGCCCGTTGCTCTTCGAACGCGCTGTAATTGCCGGTATAGAGCGTCAGCCGCTGCGCGCCGATATGCGCGATATGCGTGACGCAGCCGTCCAGAAAATCCCGGTCGTGCGAGACGAGCATCAGCGTACCGCGGAAGCCTGCGAGCCATCTCTCGAGCCACACGATCGCATCGAGATCGAGATGGTTCGTCGGCTCGTCCAGCAGCAGAAGGTCGGAGCGCGAAATCAGCGCCTGTGCGAGATTCAGTCGCATGCGCCATCCGCCGGAGAAGCTGGACACCGGCCGCGCGGAATCACCCTCTGAGAACCCAAGGCCTGCGAGAAGTGCCGCGGCGCGCGCTCGCGCGCCGTAACCGTCGATGTCTCGAAGGCGAGAGTGGAGCTCGCCCACGCGATGTCCATCGTGCGCGGCTTCGGCGGCTGCAAGCTCGCGTTCGACTTCGCGCAGCTCCGCATCGCCGTCGAGCACGTACTCGATCGAGGGCGTATCGAGCGCGGGCGTCTCCTGCGCAACGGACGCAATGCGCCACGCGGCAGGCAGCTCGCAATCGCCGCGATCGGCGTGAAGCTCACTTCGGAGCAGCGCGAAGAGACTGGATTTGCCGCTGCCGTTCGCACCGACGAGCCCGACGCGCCAGCCGGCGTGTATCTGGACGCTTGCGTCTTCGATGAGCCGCCGCGCGCCGCGGGCGAGGGTGAGGTTCCTGAACTGAATCACGGCCGGAATTTACCGCAAAGAACGCGTAGGACGCAGGACGGTAATTGCTTATTGCTCGCGCCAGCTCTTGTCGAGGTAACGCCGGCCCGCGGTTTCCGTTACCTGGAGCGCAGCGCGATACACGCCATTTGCTACGCGCAGTGTGCGGGTCTCCGTCGCGACCTGTTCCTGGTCGGGGCCGTTCGCCAGCGCTTCGAGCAGCACACGTCCGTCCAGAGCACCCGCTTTCGGATGGCCCAGCAGGTGGAGAATCGTCGGCGTCACGTCGGCGTTCGAGCTCGGTGTGCGCAGGCGCGCGCCGCGCTTGAAATCGGGACCCCATGCGACCATCGTGTTCCTCACCGTCCACGGGCTCATGCTGCCGTGGTTGCCGGCCGTCGTGTCCATCGGGCCGGTCGGACCGGCCGTGATCATCACGTAATCCGTGCCGGGCACACCGTAGCGGTTGGGTTTGGACGACCAGGGGAACGTGAACACGATGTCGGGACTGCGCTCGTTGCCGCCGAGGTGCACGTACTCGAGCGCGAAGGTGCCCGGCACGCTACCTTCGTGCGTTGCGCCTTTGCCGCGCGCGGTGAACACGACGCCTGTCCATGCCTGCTTCTGCAGCCATTCGGCAACTGCGCGAATCGTTGCCGCGTCGCGGTTCTTCACGTGGAGGGCGACAGCCTGCCCCGAAGACGCGATGATCACGTCCTCCGCCTTGAAGGGCCCGTTCGCGAGCTCCTGCCCCACGTTGACCCCGTACACGGTCTGTCCGAAGCCATGGTCCGAAAGGACGATGATGTTGGTCCGGTCGCCGAGCTCGAGCTTGCCGAGCGCATCGAGAACGAGGCCGATATTGCGATCGTTGTTTCTGATCGACGCGAGTGAGTCCGGTGCACCGGCGCCAAGCGCGTGCTGGATATGGTCGGGCTCCGTCACCCACACGTAGGCGACTCGCGGCTTGAGCTCGGGCAGTACGTACTCGCGCAATACCTGCAGCGTCCAGTCCACTACCGCGTCGTAGCGCGCTTTCGCACCGCCTTTCTTCGGTTGCGGGCCGAAACGCTCGAGCACCCTTTCGCTCACGGCTTCGGGCCACGCCACCATCGCTCCGCCGTGAAAGTCTCCGTTGATCACTGTGCCGCTGCCGCGAGGCGCGCGAGGCGCCATGAGCAAGGCGCTACCCGTGGACCCGGAGCTCACGGCGACATACTTCTGCCCCACTTCCGCGGCGAGCTCGGCGATCGACGGAACCAGCACGATCCGCCCCGGTTGCGCCTCGTCCAGCTTCAGCAGCGCGCGAAAGTTATCGTTGTTGAAAGCCGCATTGGGATCCACGGCCGGGATGTACACGCGGTTGCCCATGATGCCGTGCCGGGCCGGTTGCATGCCCGTCGCAAGCGAAGTGGAGTTCACCCGCGTGACCGTAGGGAAGACCGCGTGGCTGTTCTCGAACGTCACGCCTTCCGTTCTCAAGCGATGGAGGTTGGGCGTGTCAGACGGCGTGATGCTGTCGGGTCTCAGTCCATCGATGACGAAAACCAGATGAAGCAGCGCCGTCGATTGCGCGTGCGCCACGTTGGAGACCACGATGAAAATCAGAATCGCGCGTAGGAGGTAAGCGAGTCGATCGAGCATGGCCGCTCAGTCCGGACGGATCCCATACTGCTTCACCACTTTGCCCCAGCGCGCCATTTCGGCCCCGATGAATTTCTGGAGTGTCGCGGGATCGCTGACGACGAGCTCCATTCCGAGCTGTTCCGTCAGCTGCTTGCGCAGCTCCGGCTGCTTCAGCACTTTCACGAGCTCTGCGTGAAATCGGTCGAGAAGCGGCTTGGACGTGCCGGCCGGCGCGAGGATGCCCCACCATGCAGATGCCGACATACCGGGGAACCCCTGTTCGATGAGCGTCGGGAGCTCTGGCAGCGCATTCGAGCGTTTGTCACCGGTCGTCGCGATGCCTCGAACTTTCCCGCCCTTGATCTGCGGCGCAACCAGCGCAACCGAGCCGATGCCGAGCTCGATGTGGCCGCCGAGCACGTTCGTCGTCATCGGCCCGCCGCCCGCGTACGGTACATGGACGAGCTTGAAGCCGCCGGCTTCCTGAACAAGTGTCATCGCAAGATGTCCGAGGCTGCCGCTGCCGACCGATCCGAACGTGACCGTATCGGGCTTCGCCTTCGCCGCTTTGATCACGTCTCCGAACGTCTTGTACGGCTTGCCGGGCGACGTGATGAGTCCCATCGGCGCAGTACCGACGAGCATGACCGGTGCCAGGTCTTTCACCGTGTCGTACGGGAGATTCTGGATGAGAAACGGATTCACCGCGTGCGTGTCGAAAACGAAGACGTAGGTATAACCGTCGGGATTGGATTTCGCCGCGATACCCGTTCCGATCGAGCCCGAGCCCCCCGTGCGATTGTCGACCACGAACTGCTGGCCCAGTGCGGCGGAAAGCCGCGAACCGATGAGGCGCGCCAGCGGATCGACAGTCCCGCCGGGCGGGAACGGCACGATGAAGCGCACCGGCCTCGTCGGCCACTCGGCCGCCTGTGCAGCCACGGCAGGCGCGGCGGCGGGTAGCAGTCCCGCGAGAATCAAAGCGCAGATAGCACGTATCATGTGTCCTCCTTTGTTCTTCTTGTAGCCTACCATCACCACCGACTGCCTGGAGAAACCGATGCAGAAGCCCCTCGACATGCGCCTGATACAGCGAGGCGCGAGGCTCAAACGCTCGCCCTATTTCGACGCGACGCAACGCTCAGGCTGCTGGGGATACACCGTGTACAACCACACGTTCCTTCCCATCGGCTACGACGATCTCGAGCGCGAGTACTCGAAGCTTCTGACCGACGTGACGGTGTGGGACGTTTCCGTCGAGCGCAACACGGAGATCTCCGGGCCTGACGCTTATCCGTTCATGAGCCTGCTGACGCCCCGTGACCTCTCGAAGTGCGCGGTTGGCTACGGCAAATACGTGCTGCTGACAGACGAAAACGGCGGAATCATCAACGACCCGGTGTTGCTGCGGCTCGAAGAAAACCGCTTCTGGCTGGCCGCGGCCGACAGCGACATTCTCCTGTGGGCGAAAGGCGTGGCATACGGGACCGGCATGAACGTTCAGGTCCGCGATCTCGACGTCGCCCCGATGCAGATCCAGGGACCGAAATCGCGTCAGCTCGTGCAGGATCTGTTCGGCGACCGCGTGCAGTCCCTCGGCTACTACCAGTTCTTCGACACGAAGCTCGGTACAATCCCCCTGATCGTCACGCGCACTGGCTGGACCGGCGAGCTCGGCTACGAGCTTTACCTGCTCGATCCTTCGCGCGGCAGCGCGCTGTGGGAACGCGTCATGGAAGCAGGAAAGTCTCATGGAATCGCGCCCACGGGGCCGTCCGATATCCGGCGCATCGAGGCGGGCATCCTCAATTACGGCATCGACATGACGCTCGATACGAATCCGTTCGAAGTCGGACTCGAACGGCTCGTGGATCTCGACAAGTCTCAGCCTTTCATCGGGAAAAAAGCGCTGAGAAAGGTGCAGTCGGAAGGCGTCCGGCGCAAGCTCGCCGGCGTCGAAATCGAAGGAGCGAAGCTCGATCTCAACATGACGCCGTGGCCGGTGCGGCTTGGGAACGACGTTATCGGCCAGATCACCTCAGCGGTGTATTCGCCGCGGCTGCAGAAAAACATCGGCTACGCGATGGTGCCGGTCGAGCACGCGACGCCTGGAACGAAGCTCATGGTGGAAACGCCGGACGGCGAGCGCGCGGCGACCGTCGTCGCGATGCCGTTCATCGATCCGACGAAGACAATCGCGAAAAGCTGATGAAAGCGCGCCACACCGCCGCCGTCGTCGGCTTTTGCGCGGTGGCCTGTGCGTCCACCGTGCTTCCGCAGGCAAGCGCGCCCGCGTACGGTGAACGCGATTTCCTGACGCAGGTGAAGCGGCTCACGATGGAAGGCCGACGCGCGGGCGAAGGCTACTGGTCGCCCGACGGCAAACGGATGGTTTTTCAGAGCGAGCGCGAACCGGGCAATCCGTTCTACCAGATCTACGTGATCGACCTTTCGAACGGCGAGGTCGAACGCATCTCGCCGGGCGTGGGTAAGACCACATGCGCTTTCTTCCGGCCTGGCTCCACCGAAATGCTTTTCGCATCCACGCATGCCGACCCTGAATCGAAGCGGCTTCAGGAGGAAGAGATCGCGTTTCGCGCGACCGGGCGGGAGCGTCGCTATGCGTGGGATTTCGACCCTGCGATGGACATCTACGCCTACGACGAAAAGACCCGCACCACGAAGCGCCTTACGACCGCGCAGGGCTACGATGCGGAAGGCGCTTATTCGCCCGACGGCGAGTGGATCGTTTTTGCCTCCACCCGCGAGGCCTACGACCGCACGCTTACACAAGACGAACGCAAGCTACGCGACAAGGACCCCAGTCATTTCGCCGAAATTTACATCATGCGTGCGGACGGGTCGGGCGCGAGGCGATTGACCGAACATCCGGGTTACGACGGCGGACCGTTCTTCACGCACGACGGATCGCGGATCGTGTGGCGCCGTTTCGACGAGCGCGGCCATGCGGACGTCTACACCATGAAGACCGATGGGAGCGATGTAAAGCGCATCACGGATTTCGGCTCTATCAGCTGGGCGCCTTACGAACATCCTTCCGGCCGCTATTTCGTTTTCTCCTCGAACAAACTCGGCTCGGCGAATTTCGAGCTTTTCATCGTGGACAGCGAGGGCTCTAGAGAACCGGTGCGCGTCACCTACTCCGACGGGTTCGACGGTCTGCCAGTGCCGTCTCCCGACGGTCGGCAGCTTGCGTGGACTTCAGGCCGCTCGGGTGCAGCGCCCGGGCAGATTTTCATCGCGCAGTGGAACCACCAAAAAGCCCTCGAGGCATTGAAGCGCGCGCCGCCGCGAAAAGCCGTCGCTCAATGAAAATACGAGCCTTTCTGCTCGCCGGCGTGAGTATCGGCGCGCTCGGCAGCGCCCCTGCGGTCGAGCCGCCGCAAAAACCGTTCACCACCAAAGCGCACGTGATGACACTCGCGTCGGAAGCAATGCAGGGCCGTGTCACGGGCACGATCGGCGAGCGCCGCGCCGGCGACTACATCATCGCCGAGCTGCGGCGCATCGGCGCAAGGCCGCTGCCCGGCCGTTCCGATTACCGCATGCCTTTCGAGTTCACGGCTGGCGCCCGAGATAGCGGGTCATCGGTCGGCATTGCCGCTCCGCGCGCCGGGCCTCGGGTCTTCAACTCGCGAGCGGATATCCAGGCGCTCTCCTTTTCCGAGCAAGGCCGCGTGTCGGGCCCTCTCGTTTTCGCCGGCTACGGTCTCGTGGTGCCGCCGGGCCAGGACGTTGTCTACGACAGCTACGCGGCCATCGAAGTGAAAGACAAGATCGTCGTGGTGCTGCGATATTTTCCGGAAAATGCCGAGCGCAACAGGAAAGCACTGCTCGCCCGCTATTCAGACTTGCGGCACAAGGCGCGCGCGGCCCGCGAGCGCGGCGCGAAAGGCCTGCTCGTGGTAACGGGTCCGAGCTCGCCCAACGCGGGAGCGACGATCCCGATGACGTTCGATACGGCGATCGCGGGCTCTGGCATCGTTGCTGCCAGCGTGAGCGACCGCGTGGCGGGTGCGATGTTCGTAACATCCGGCCGCACGCTCGCGGACGCGCAGCGGGCGCTCGACGCCGGTGATGCAAACGTGACCGGGTTCGATCTGCCGAACGTCACTGCAACTCTCACGACGTCGATCGTTCGCGAAAGACGCACGGGCAACAACATCCTGGCCTACCTGCCGGCAAGCGGTCGGTTGGGCGTGCAGAAGCCGTGGCTCGTGCTCGGCGCGCACTACGATCATCTCGGCGATGGCCGCGTGGGCAATTCGCTCGCCGGAAAAGAGGAGGCTGGACGGGTGCATCATGGTGCGGACGATAACGCGTCCGGCGTTGCGGCCGTGCTCGCCGCGGGTGCAGCGCTCGCGCGGCAGGCGCGCCAGCGCAACATGCTGCTTGCATTCTGGTCCGGCGAAGAGATCGGCCTCCTCGGCTCCGCAGCGTTCGTGAAGGCGGCGCCTGTGCCTATCGACGTGATCGCTGCGTATCTCAACTTCGATATGGTCGGGCGCATGCAGGACAACAAACTCTTCGTCCAGGCAACGGGTACGAGCGCCGCATGGCCGCGCGTCCTGGAGCGCAGCAACGTAATCGCCGGATTCGATCTCGTGCTGCAGGGCGACCCACATCAGCCGACCGACGTCGCGACCTTCAATCAGGCCGGTGTGCCGAGTCTCAATTTCTTCACCGGCGCACATGTCGATTACCACCGGCCGACCGATACGGCGGACAAGATCGATTACGTGGGGCTCGACCGCGTAGCTGCTTTCGCGGCAGACATCGCCGCACGACTGGATGCTGTGGAAACGCCGCCTGCGTTCGTCGAGGTCAAGCAGCCCGCCGCCACGCGTCCGAGCCGCGCCGGCGCGCGCGTTTTCACGGGCACGATCCCCG
>DASRIK010000208.1:0-2838 GCA_035650035.1 Burkholderiales bacterium
ACACCCAAGACGAGCGTGACGCGTACCGACGCCGATGCGAGCGAGGCGCGGCACGATACCGCGGTGAGCTCGATCACCGACATCGTGAACGAGCTCAAGGCCGGCCGCATGGTGGTTCTCGTCGACGAGGAAGATCGCGAAAACGAGGGCGATCTCCTCATGGCAGCGGAGTTCGCGACCGCCGAATCGATCAACTTCATGGCGCGCTATGGCCGGGGCCTCATTTGCCTCACGCTGACGGAGCAACGCTGCCGGGAATTGAATCTGTCGCCGATGGTTTCCAACAACCGTTCGCCCCTCGGCACCAACTTCACGGTCTCGATCGAAGCGGCGGAAGGGGTCACGACCGGCATCTCAGCCGCCGATCGCGCACGCACGATACAGGCGGCGATCCGTGCCGACGCGAGCCCGCTGGACCTCGTGCAGCCTGGCCATATCTTTCCGCTGACGGCGCAGGACGGGGGCGTGCTCGTGCGCGCCGGCCACACGGAGGCCGGATGCGATCTCGCGCGGCTCGCCGGCATGACGCCGGCCGCGGTCATCTGCGAGATATTGAAAGACAACGGTGAAATGGCGAGGCTTCCTGACCTGATCGACTTCGCGGCCGAGCACCAGCTCAAGATCGGCACGATCACGGATCTCATTCAGTACCGCAGCCGCACGGAATCGCTCGTGAGCCGGGTCACCGAGCGCGACATCGAGACGGTGCACGGCACTTTTCGACTGGTGGCCTATAGCGACCGCATCGGGCGCGAGACGCACCTCGCGCTCGTCAAAGGCGAAATCGACCCGGCCCGCGAAGCCCTCGTGCGCGTGCACGAGCCTGTGTCGGTCATCGATCTGCTCGACGCCGGCAGCACGAGCCATTCCTGGAACTTCCACGATGCGCTCGCCGCGATCGCGCGCGCCGATTGCGGCGTGCTGCTGTTGCTCCATCGTGAAGAGTCGGCCGCGGAGTTGCTCGAACGTGCCAGGCCAGTGCAACCGGACTCGGTCCAGCCGAAGCTCGCGCTGCGCAACTATGGCATCGGCGCTCAGATACTGAAGGACCTCAAAGTAAAAAAAATGCGGCTGCTCGCATTACCGCGCCGCATGCCCAGCATGGCGGGATTCGATCTCGAGGTGACGGGCTATCTGCAGCCACACGAAAAGGCGTAAGCGTCGAGCCGCAACTGCTAAACTTCGCGTCCTTGCGTTTCCGTTTTTTCGGCTTACGGCTCACCGATCCCCATGCCCCGCTACGACAACATCGAGGAAATCGAGCCGGACTTCAATGGCTCCGGCTTGCGCGTCGGCATCGTCGTGAGCCGATTCAACACGGCGATCGGTGAAGGGCTGCTGTCGAGCTGCACCGCTGCGCTGGTGAAGCACGGTGTAACCGCGGACCGTATCCACATCGTGAGCATACCGGGCGCGCTGGAGGCGCCGCTCGTGCTGCAAAAGATGGCCCAGAGCGGCCGCTACGACGCGTTGATCGCGCTCGGTGCCGTCATCCGCGGAGAGACGTATCATTTCGAGATCGTTTCGAACGAGTCCGCAAGCGGCATCGTCGGGGTGCAGCTCGACACCGGCGTGCCCATTGCTAACGGAATACTGACGACAGACAACGACGACCAGGCGCTCGCCCGCATGATGGAAAAAGGGGCGGACTGCGCAATGGCTGCAGTTGAAATGGCGAACCTGCTGAAGAAGCTGTAACGAAATAGCTGAGCGGTCACGCCGGCCATCACAAGATGCTGAAGAAAGAAAGCGAAGGAATCAAACGCCGGCGCGATGCATCCGGGCGCGCGCGCGGCCCGGGCAAGAGCAGCCGCAGGCGATCGCGCGAGCTCGCGCTGCAAGGGCTTTATCAATGGCAGCTCGCGGGTAAGGAAGCGGTGATCATCGCGGCCGAGCTAGCCGAAACGGAAGATTTCGGTAAAAGCGACGTCGACTATTTTCGTACGTTGCTGAACGGCGCGATCGACAACGCGCCGAAGCTCGAAGCCGAAATGAAGCCTTTCCTCGACCGGAGCGTCGACGAGCTTTCCCCCATCGAGCGCGGCATTCTGCTCCTCGGCGGTTACGAGCTCATGCACGAGCTCGAAGTGCCCTATCGCGTGGTGATCAACGAGGCGGTGGAGCTCGCGAAAGTCTTCGGAGGCACCGACGGGCACAAGTTCGTGAATGGCGTGCTCGACAAGATGGCCGGGCGCCTGCGCGAAATCGAATTGCGCGCGGAAGGGCGCGGCCCGAGTCGCGCAACCGAAGACGAGCGCTCATGAAAGTGCCGGACTATGCGGCGCTACGCAGACGCATTCTCATGTTCTACTTCGCCGCGGGGCTTAACCTGCTCATGGGCTTATACGTGCTCTCGGCGGGGAGCGCCGTCGCGGAGCGCGGCACATTGTGGCTGATTGCATTGATCTTTCTCGTTTTCGCCGGGCTCAATTACTACATGGCGCGTACGCTGGCGAAGCGTTGGGAGGCGCACGTCAGACAGCAAAACACAGCGGAGCAGACAGCGGGTGAGCAACCGAAGCAGTGAGCTCTCGCGCGAGAAATCGCTTTCCGAGTTCGACGTCATCCGGAGATTCTTTACGCATCGGACGCCGGGCACCGCGCTCGGGGTCGGCGACGATGCGGCGCTCGTGCGCGTGCGTGCCGGCATGGAGCTCGCAGTCTCCGTCGACATGCTGATCGAAGGGCGCCACTTCATGGTGGGCGCCGATCCGGCGCTGCTGGGACACAAGGCGCTCGCGGTCAATCTTTCGGACATGGCAGCGATGGGCGCGAAACCGCGCTGGGCGACGCTTGCACTTGCACTGCCGCGCGTGAACGTGCGGTGGCTCGATGCAT
>DASRIK010000209.1:0-9894 GCA_035650035.1 Burkholderiales bacterium
CGACACCCGGCCCGGAGATTGGGCGGTTGACGGATACTGCCGTCGTCATCAACCATAGAGCCGTTGAAAAACAACTGGCGAGGGAGAAGGTGAATGAATAACGGAAACACCGGGAGGAACCCCGATTCGATCGTATTCCACGGCTGCAGCGCGACCAGCGATGCGTCAGCGGCGCCGCAGGCGGGCGGCCAGCGCAGGCAGACGGTCATCAAAGGCAAGCGCGTGAAAACCATCGACGTGCATGCGCACGCGATCATACCGAAAGCCTTCGCACTGCTGGGTCACGACATCGCCCAGCATCAATTCCCGGACATGGACGAGGTCGGAGCGAAACGCATTGCTGCGATGGACAGGCAGGGCATCGACATCGAAGTGATCAGCGTGAATCCGTTCTGGTACACGGCGGAGCGCGACCTGGCGGCCGAAGTCTGCAGGATCAACAACGAGACGCTCACGGAATTGTGCGCGAAGCATCCCGACCGTTTCATGGGTTTCGCATCTGTCACGCTGCAGGACCCCAAGCTCGCGGTCGAGCAGCTAGAGCATGCCGTGAAGAAGCTCGGCATGAAAGGCCCCGCCGTCGGTGCAAGCTGCGCAGGAGACGAGTTTTCCGATGCGAAGTTTCATCCGTTCTGGGCGAAGTGCGAAGAGCTCGGCGTCCTGGTTTTCATCCATCCGCAGAGCACGCCTGAATTGACCAAGCGCTTCAAAGGCAACGGATGGCTCGCCAATACGATCGGTAATCCGCTCGATACCACGATCTGTCTTTCGAAGCTCATCTTCGAAGGCACGCTCGACAGGTTCCCGAATCTCAAGATCTGCTCGGCCCATGGCGGCGGTTACCTGCCTTCGTACGCTCCGCGCTCCGATCACCCCTGTCGCGTCGCGCCGTGGCACTGCGATCCGAGCGTGAAGCTCAAGAAGAAGCCGACGGAGTATCTGAAGATGATGTACTACGACACGCTCGTGTTCACGTCCGAGATGCTGCGGCACCTCGCGGCGGAAGTCGGCTCGGATCGACTCGTGATAGGCACTGACCACCCTATTCCGTGGCACGAGGACCCGGTGACGCACATCATGAATGCACCGGGATTCAGCGACGACGAACGCATCGCGATGCTCGGAGGGACCGCCGCCAGGTTGCTCGGCATCAAGGACTAGCCGAACTGCCAGCGATAGATCCGCGAGTCTTCCTGGTAACCACCGTTCGCAGCGAATGGCTCGTTCATCCAGAAGCGCTCCGCCGCCGCGCGGTCGGGCAACTCGAGCAGCAGCGCGGTGCCGACATTCTCGGTGCCGTCGTGCGAACGCAGAGGCCCGCGGAATATGAAGCTGTCGCCATAGTTCTTGAAGTAGGTCTCGTGCGCGTGCAGGTGTTTGGCAAAGAAAGCCGGCGCATCGGGAATTTTCGATCCGGTGCACAGGTACTGCTGCATGCCTCTGCGCTTGTAGTCCGCCGCGCGCTTCAGGAAGCTGTTCGACCAGCGGCGGATATCGACCTTTTCGTAGACCCCTGCGCGGCCCAACGGATCGTTGGCGACAAACGCTTCGGCGGCCGCGCGATCGTCGAGCTGGACGAACCAGGTCGTCGCGAGCGTTGCGGATGCGTCGTCGGACACGATATGTCCGTAGCCGATCAGGCGCTCGCCGAGCGCTGTCGCATAGTCTTTCTGGGCGGCAATGTTCGCGACGCGCGCGGAAGCCTTACCCACCCGGTCCCAGGCAATGATCATCCATTGCGCCGCTTTCTCCCGGTAGTACTGGCGCAGCGGTTCGCCGCTCAGCCCGTATCGCGGGTCGCCGGGCAGGTAGCCGCCCTCATTGCCTGACGCCATCGATTCTCTCCACGCATGTTGCGATAAATGGGAGTCAGTGTAACGTTTCGTCGGCGGCAATGCAGTTGCAGGCCCGCAGTTCGAGGTGCTTCAATCCGCCGAGGAGGAACAAGATGAAGATCACCGGAGTCAAGGCGCATCTCGTGAAGCAGGCAGATGAAGACCGGAGATTTCAAGCGGTATGCTCGACAAGGCGACGCGCCACCATTGATCGATATGCCGCGCCTGCACGCATCATTGACTCTCGGGCAGGAGCGATCGCCGCATGAATGAGCCTGTTACCGCCGTGACAGGAGTGCTTGCGTTCGGCTTGCTGATGGCCCTGAGCGTTCCGGCTCTGCCACAACCCACTTATCCGACCCGAGCGGTCCGTTTCATCACGCCTTTCCCCCCGGGTGGCAGCCTCGATCCGTTGACGCGGATGTCCGCGCAGAAACTTTCGGAGAAATGGGGTCAGCCAACCGTGGTTGAGAACCGCCCGGGCGGCAACTCCATCATCGGCACCCACGCGGTGGCGAAAGCCGCGCCCGACGGCTACACCATCCTGGTCGCCGGCACGCCGCACGTGATCAACCCCAGCCTGTTCCCGACACCCTACGACGCCCTCAAGGACTTCGCGCCGATCGCGACCATCGCCAGGTCCCGCCAGATTCTGGTCGTCCATCCCTCGCTGCCCGTCAATAGCGTTAAGGAACTCATTGCTCTGGCCAAGGCTCGGCCCGGTGAGCTCAACTACGCTTCGTCCGGCACCGGCAATACGAATCATCTCGCGGGCGAACTGTTCTGCGTCCTGGCGGGCATCAAGATGCAGCACATTCCTTACAAGGGCGCAGGACCGGCGATCGTCGACCTGATCGGCGGCCGGCTGCATCTTTCCTTTCACGTGACGATTTCGGTTATCCCTCACATCAAGAGCGGCCGGCTCAAACCGCTCGCCATATCGGGAGAGACGCGCGCGGCGCCTTTGCCTCAGGTGCCCACTTTCGCGGAGGCGGGCTTGCCAGCGTTCGAGATGTCAGGGTGGACCGGAATGTTCGCACCGGCCGGCACGCCGAAATACATTATCGACAACATCTCGGGGGAGATGGCGAGAATCCTGGCCTCGCCCGAGACCGTCGAGTGGCTGGGCAGCCAAGGGCTCGAGCCCCTCATCTCGAACCCCGAACAGTTCGCTGCCTCATTGAGGTCGGACATGGCCCGATTCGCGAAGCTCATCAAGGATGCAAACATAAAGGTCGAGCAGTAGGAAAGAAACGGCCAGGTGCAGGAGCCGGTCTCCCCAATATAAGCCGCATCGAACCCGCACCATGCCAGTGAGCTACCCACAGATTGGCTTCTCCAATCGCGCGAGCAATCGATTACACGATTGTGGTTACGCCAATCATGCTCATTGCAGCCATCTGAATGGCTGTTGTCCTCGCTAGGTGCACGGTGTATGTTGTTGTAGTCCGTCACCTCGAGCCGCCCGTCATTCGGGCGGTCTTCGCCCTGAGCCAGAAGACTCGCAACTGCGGCTTTGTACCGCGGGAGGGACGTATGCGGAACCTACACGCATTGCCGAAAAGCCGCCGCACATCCGCGTTGATCACCGTGTCGCTTGTCTCGGCCGCTTTTGTCATCGGCACCGACGGTATTGCTCAGACATATCCTGCGAAGCCCATTCGCGTTATCGTTCCCTTCCCGCCGGGCGGCGGCGCGGACATCGTCATGCGCGCGATCAGCCAGAAGACGGCAGAGAGCCTGCGTCAGCCGATGATCGTCGAGAATCGCGCTGGCGCGAGCGGGCTCATCGGTGCGGAGCTCGCAGCGAGGTTGCCGCCCGACGGCTATAGCATCGTGCTGGCAACCTCGAGCAACTTCTCGATCAATCCCCATCTGGTGGCGAAGCGCGCATACGAACCGCTCTCGGACTTTTCGCCCCTTGCCCTGCTCGCCACAGCGCCGCTCATGATCGCCGTGCATCCCTCGCTACCGGTGCGCTCGGTCAGCGAACTGGTCGCACTCGCGCGCGCTCGGCGTGGTGAGCTGCTCTACGGCTCGAACGGCGCGGGGTCGCTGAGCCATCTCACCGGCGTACTGTTCGCTTCGACCGCGGGAATCGACATGCGGCACGTTCCATATAAAGGCGGCACACCGGCAGTGACCGACGCGGTCGCCGGTCACGTGTCGTTGATTGTCACTGCGATCCCGACACTACAGGCGCACGTACGGTCACAGCGTCTCCGAGCGATTGCCCTCACCGGACGTGCACGCTCGCCTCTGGCGCCGGAGCTGCAAACGGTATCGGAGGCGGGCCTCAAAGGCTTCGAATCGGTCCAGTGGTATGGACTGTTCGGTCCGCGGGGAATGAATCGAGATGTGGTGGAGAAGCTCCAGTCCGAGGTGACGAAGGCGCTTCGCGCGACCGATGTGCTCGAGGTGCTCGCCCGTGACGGCGCCGAGCCGCGGGGCGATGGTCCGGACGCGCTTGCCGCTTTCGTCCGGGCGGATTACAGCAAATGGGAAAAAGTCATCCGCCAGAACGACATCAAGGCGACGGAGGGTCGATGAATCGCCTGCGCGTGTGGGCATGCGGCTGCTCGCATGTGCACAGCGACCTGAAGCAAGGGAGGCGCAGCCTCGCAGAAGCGATCGAGCAAAGCGAACAGGGCGGCACGGAAGGAGGCGAGCCGTTCGATTGGGACCTCATGCTCAACCTCGGCGATTTCTGTGGTACGCAGGGACCGCCTATTGACGCAGACGGACCTCCAGTGGTCGAACAACTGTGCGCGGGGAAAAAACACCGCATCGAGCAGATCTATCCCCTTGTGGGCAATCACGATGCAAGCGGCCCTGGCGAAGCGACGCAGTGGTGGTTCAGGAAGTGGATCGATCCGCTCGGGCTGAATACCGCTCACTCACGCGTCCACAGCGAGCGGCGTCCATATGTCATCGATGGAACGTGGGAGCGATATTCGTTCGTAGCGGGCAACGTGCTCTTTCTGATGATCGGCGACCGGAACGACGGTGGGCCTCCAAAAGGCCGTGCGGAGATCGGTGGCTATCCGGCAGGGGCGATCACCATGGAGACGTTCGAATGGTGGAAGCGCATGGTGGAATCGCACCAGGACAAGATCATCGTTACGTGTGCGCATCACATGCTGCGCGATACCACTACCGCGACCGGCCGGTGGGAAGGCGTGAACGGAAACTATCACCATCCATATGAGGACGCGGAGGGCTCGTCCTATCTCTACTGGGTCGGCGATGATGCCGACACGAACGCTTTTCACGACTATTTCCAAGCGCACCCCGGTGCAATCGACCTGTGGCTGGGCAGCCACACGCACGCTCATCCCGATGATCGTTTCGGACGCAAAGCGATGCTCGAGAGACTGTGGAACGTCACGTTCGCAAATGTGGGTGCGCTCACGCGGTACCACGGCCGCATGGATAGACGGTGGTGGCCGAGCAGCAGGCTGCTCACGTTCGATAGCGAAAGTCGCGAAGCATTGTTCCGGTGCTACCTGCATACCAGCCATTACTCGCGGCAAGGTTGGTATGAGCCGGCGGAGTATCGCATCCCGCTGAGACACGACTTCGGGGCGATGACTTAAGAACGCGACGGGCAGGCGAGGCTTGTCGCCGGCGACCACGGGCGACGGGGATCATTGCGCCGGTTTCTCGCGGCGGTACTGGCGCAGCGGCGCGCCGCTCAGCCCGTAGCGGGGGTCGCCGGGTAGGTAGCCACTGCTTCGTTTGACGATGCCATCCCGCGTCAATCCGGGATGAACGCAACTGCGTCGATCTCGATCAAAGCGCCCCGGAGAAGCCCTGCGACCTGCACCGCTGCGCTTGCAGGCAGGCTCGCACCGAAGCGTTCGCCGCGCACGCGGTTGTATTCGCCGTATTCGTCAAGGCTCGTCAGCCACGCCGTAATGCGAACGACATGTTCGAGCGAGCCGCCCACGGCGCGCAAGGCCGCCTCGATCTCATCGATGCAGCCGTTCGCCTGCTCGGCCATCGATCCACGCGGGCTGATGTTGCCCGATACGTATACCGTTCTCCCCGCCCCGCTCACTGCCACCGCCTTGCTGAAAGTAGCGGTGCTCGCGCCGGGAACGCGCTCGATGCCCATATCGGTCCTCACTTTCTATTTTGTGATGTTTGACAGACAGTAGTAACAGGCAGCAGCATTTTCGCACTTAGGGAGCCCATGTGCGTTCACGAATACGCGCTAAGACAAGCGGCCGATGGCCTTTCGTCCAGTTCTTCTATCCGGCCTGCGACGGCTGCTGTATGTTAGTCCTCGCTGCGGTTCACGCTGCGCGCCAAAGCGGAGGCCGACATGTCATGCGTGTTCATCAATTACCGGCGGGGCGATACGTCGGGTGAGGCACGCGCCTTGTTCAACGAGCTCGTTGGCATCCGCGGAAAAGATGCGGTGTTCATGGACGTGGACACGATCGCGCTGGGACGTGACTTTCGCCAGATCGTCCGCGAACGCGTAGAGACGTGCGATCTCATGCTTGCGCTCGTCGGCCGCGATTGGTCCACGGTGACCAACAGCTCCGGCAAGCGTCGCCTGGACGATTCGAATGATTTCGTACGCCTGGAAATCGCCGCGGCGCTGAAGCGCGACATTCCGGTCATCCCCGTTCTCGTCCAGGGCGCGGCGATGCCCGCGGCGGAGCAGCTGCCTGACGAGATCAAGGACTTCGCATATCGCAACGGCTTCGAGCTCAGTCACAGTCGCTGGGAATCCGACTTACAGGAAATGCTCAAGCGCCTGGGCCTGCTCACCGGGCGCTCGCAGCCGACGTCGCCAGCGACGGTCGATCCAGCGGCGACGAGCGCTGACGCGACTTCGAATACACCGGCGCGCGGCGGAAGTCCCGAGAGGCAGATTCAAAAAGGATCTCCTGATAAGCGGCGCTATATCGGAATTGCAGCGGTCGCGGTCGCAATCGTGCTCGGCACGAGCGGCGTTTTCTATTACAGGAATGCGGCCGAGGAAAACGCGCGTCTGGAGCAGGCGCGACAGGAAAAAGCGAAGGCGGATGCCGAGGCGCAGCGCAAAGCGGCTGAGGAGGCGGAGAAACAGCGTGTAGCCGAGGCCGAGCGTAAGGCAGCCGAGGAGGCACAGAAGCAGCGTTTGGCCTCGGCTGAAGCCGAGCGCAAGCGTTTGGCCGAAGCTGAAGCCGAGCGCAAGCGTTTGATTCAGTTCGAGGCGGAAAGGAAGCGCCTCGCGGACGCTGAAGCGGAAAGCAAACGGCTCGAACAGGCCAATGCCGAGAGACAGCGACTGGCGCGCGCCGAAGCCGACAGAAAAAAATCAGCGGAAGCCGAAGCGGAGCGCAAACGATTGGCGGAAGCCGAAGCGGAGAGAAGACGACTGGCGGATGCGGAAGCGGAGAGGAAGCGTCAGGCGGACGCGTCACCCGAGAGGCAGCGTCAACTCGATGAGGCCAAGCGGCGGGAGAATGAAACCAGGCGTCGAGCGGCCGCGCAAAACACGAACTTCTCGGGAAGCCTGCATGTCAGTCTCGGAAATTTCGCGCGGGCCTACGGAGTCTCCCTGAGCGATCTTCAAACCACCGAGGCATTGGCCCCATGCTCAACCTGGGCGAAACAGCTGGCGCTCGACACGGAGCCCGCGAAGATCTTTCGCTCGATCTGTCCGCGGGTGCCGCGCTTTGCGAGCGAAAATGGCTGGCCTGTCGGTGTGCAGCCGACGTCGCAACAGTGGATGCAATTCTGCTCGGCGACTGCCGGCTCACGCGCCGGTGACGAGCGCAAGATGTTTCTGGTGAGCTGTCTGAAGTACAAATAGGCGCATCGGGGCGTCGGGTTCGCTTCTTCCTCTTCGGTAAATGAGGTAAGGTCTCCAGCACGAAGTGGCCAGAGTGAAAACATGAAAATCCACGGAAGCTATCGCCGCGGGTTTCTGCTGAGTGCGCTCGCAATCACACTCACCGCAGCCCCCACGTTCGCGCAGCAATATCCGACACGCGCGCTGCGTATCGTGGTCGGTTTCGCGCCCGGCGGCTCGGCCGACGTGCTCTCGCGCATCATGGGGCAGCGACTCGCGGAATCGCTCAGCCAGCCGGTGATCATCGAGAACCGTCCGGCCGCCGGCGGTACGGTCGCCAGCGAGATCGTCGCGAAAGCACAGCCGGACGGCCATACCCTCCTCCTCGGCTCTGTCGGCACGATGGTATTCGCGCCGGCGACGTACACGAAGCTGCCGTACGATGTCATGCGCGACTTCGAGCATATCGGCTTGTGGGTCACGTTTCCGCTTGCGCTCGTTGTCCCGGCATCCTCACCGGCAACGAACCTCAAGGTGCTGGTCGAACAGGCGCGAGCGAAGCCGGGCGCGCTGCGCTACGGTTCTCAGGGGATCGGCGCGTCGGCGCACATCTTCGCGGAGATGATGAACTACATGGCGCATATCAAGGTCGTGCACGTGCCTTATAAAGGCGGCGCGCCGGCCCTGACCGGCGTGCTCGTCGGAGAAGTCGACTACGGGATGATGGCGGTCGCAACCGCCCTCACGCAGGTCGGCACGGGCAAGATCAGAGTGCTCGGCGTCACCAGCGCAAAGCCGAGCGCGATGCTGCCGGGCGTGCCGCCGATCGCCAGTGTCGTGCCCGGCTACGAAGCGCTGAACTGGCATGGCTTCGAGCTGCCCGCCAAAACGCCGAAAGCGATCGTGGCACGGCTCTACGAAGAATGCGCGAAGATCCTGCGCCGTCCCGACATGCAGGAGAAACTGCAGGCGCTATCGATGGACGCGGATGTCAGGCCCCCGGACGAGTACCGCGCGTTCATCAAGACGGAGATCGATCGGTGGGGCCCCATCATCAAGGCATCGGGCGCTCGCGTGGAGTGACTTTGAACCACGCCAGCGTTCGCTGCTCGCAGGCGATGGTGCCGATGCGCGACGGCGTCAGGCTCAACACCTTCGTATATCTGCCGCAGACCGGCGGGCCGGGCTATCCGGTCATTCTGCAGCGTACGCCCTACGGCATTACGTCATCGGACGGGACCGCAAACACCGACTGCACGCGCGGTTGGTTGCCGAGCCTGGACGCGCCGATGCGTGGCTCGATCCTTCGCGGCTATCGCAACATCGTGGCGCATGGCTACGCCGCCGTGTACCAGGACACACGCGGCCGCTACGGCTCCGAAGGCGAGGATCGTGTGTATGCCGACGACGCCTCGGACGGCTACGACACGCTCGAGTGGATCTCCAGTCGATCCTGGTGTAACGGGATGATCGGCATGTCCGGTTCATCCGCCGGTGCCACGACGACGTTCGCCGCAGCGTCGCAGCGACATCCGAGCCTGCGCGCTTTCTTCGCGCAGGTCGGTGGATCGAGCATCTACGACGACGTGGTCTACGAAGGCAATGCAATCGAGATGGAGCGGCTCTGGTTGTGGGTCGCGAAGAACATCCCGGGACTCTCGCAGTCGCACCGGGAAAGCGTCATGCGCCGCGTGGCTCTGAGTGCCGCAGACCTGGATCGCGCGAAGATCGCGGCCGATGCGCGCTATGCAAGGCTCGAGGCGGCATCGCGAACAAGCCCGCCCTTTCTCGGGAGCGAAGATTGGCTGCACCTGCCGCTTTTGCATTACCCGGATTTCTCTACGTGGCAGCCGTTCCTCGACGAGATCTTGAGCCATCCCGCACCCGATGCGTTTCGAACGCGACACAACTTCCGCTCGACGATCGACATTCCGGGATTTCACGCGACCACGTGGTACGACATCTTTCAGACGAGCGTCATTGGCGCGTTTAATGACATCCAGGCCCGCGCCGGCAATCAAGTGCTGTGGATCGGACCCAACGATCACTACTTTGTCTATCAGGAGAATTTTTGGCCGCGCGACCCGTATTTTGAATGGTTCGATTACTGGCTGAAGGGAAAGAACACCGGCATCATGGATCACCCGGCAGTGTTTTACTCCCCGCGCGCCTGGGTCGAAGACCGCAAAAACTATGTCGCCAACGACTGGCGCTATGCAGAGCGCTGGCCACCGCCGGGTTCAACGCCGCGTCGGCTCTACCTGCGGG
>DASRIK010000210.1:0-10989 GCA_035650035.1 Burkholderiales bacterium
TGCGCGACGACCTCTGCCCGAAGCACCTGTCCGATCGCCCGGGCAGGCAGCCGGGCGCGATCGACTTCGATCTCGACCAGCGGCTCGGTCGCGGACCTGATCAGGCGCGTGAGCGCCTCCCGCAGCGCGCTGGTGTTTATCGTTGCCATAGAGGATCTTCGCTCGATGCCACGTGCTCGTCCGAGGATTCTATCGCGAGGCCCGGAGCGGTCCATCGCAGCACATCAGCGGCGACTGCACTGCTGCCGCGAAGCTCCTCAAGCCGAGCTCAGGCGTGAAACCGGCAAGCAGCTGAAGGACGAGGTTCGCGCGCGATACGCGCGGAATTCACCTGGGACCCGGCGGCATGAACATTCGCAAACGCTGGGGGCCTGGTCGTCGCGGGAGCGCCGTAGGGCCGGCGCGGGAAGTCTACTTGAACACCACCTCGACGACGTGAAGCTGACCATCGGAGGAAGGCGTGAGAATCACGTCCGTTTCCGGATCGGTCTTGCGCGTCGGCACATCGAGAGTACGCGACTTGTAAATGTACATGACGCGGTTCGGATCCGAGCGGTCGATCTGCACGGGCTTGCCTGCGTACTTGACGACCTCGGCTTCTGTCTTGTTCTTCAGCGCCGCCGCGAAGTCTTCGCGGTTGGACACTTCCGAGCAACTGCTCAACGCGAAAACGGCGAGCGCTGCGATCATTGCGCTCGATACTTTTTGGCGATCCATGGCTACATCTCCAGACAGGGCGGCCAGCCGAGCGTAGTCCCCGCAATGTGAAATTTGTGTGAACGGCGGCGATCGCTGCCGGCAAGGCCGGGGCGTGCGCCGGGTCAGGCTGCCAGCAGCCGGGTGAGCTCCGTCATATCGCGGACATCCTCGAGCGAAGCGATGCACTCGAGAAGCCGTCCGCAGCGCTCTGCGCCCAGCACCGGCTCGATCTGCGAAACGGCTTTGTGACGCAGCTCTTCGTCGGAAAGCGGATTTTCCGGTGCACCTTTCGCGAACGCGATGTGCCGCTCGATGCTGCGGCCGTCGCTCAACCGAATCTCGAGCGGAGGATAGGTGCCTGCCTTCATCTCGCGGTCCGCGACGACTTCGGTCACGCTCATCAGCCGTTGAACTTCGGCTTCCTTATGCCGCGACGGCGTGAACTGGTCGAGCGTCGCACGGCCGCTCATCGCGCCAACGGCCAGCGCATACTGAAAGCTGAACTGCGCATCGAGCAGATTGCCGACTCGGGGACGGTCGAACTGCAACCGATTCTGCTCGTTGCCGTGGACGATCATTTGCGCGATTGCCGTGCTCTTCGCGCCCGTTTCGCGCATGACCTCGAACAGCGCATCGAGCGTCGCGTGGAGGCCCCGGCAGCATGCATACGGTTTCATGCCCGATCGGGCGATGCGGAAATCACGGCCGAGATCTTTCAGCGTCGCCTCTGGCGTCGCGATGCCGCGCGCGTACGTCGAGAAGAAACCGCCCCATTCCACCTCGAGAACCTGCCGCGGCCCGGTCATGCCTTCGTCGGCGAGCAGCGCTGCCGAAAGGCCGGTCTCGGCTGCTTTACCGGGATGAAAGCGCTTGGTCATCGCGCCGTCAGCAAGGAACGCCCAGATGCCGCCCGTGAAAGTGCCCGCGATGCCAAGCGCATCCGCAAAACGTTCACGATCGAGCTTGAGCGCTTTCGCCGCGCCCGCCGCCGCGCCGAAGCTCCCGCACGTGCCGCTCGAATGCCAGCCGAGATCGTTGTGTGCGCGATAACCGCCCGCGCCCTCGGTCACGCGCTGAGCGACGTCGTAACCCGCAACGATTGCGGTCAGCGCCTCTTTTCCCGTGAGTCCCGGCGCAAGCGCGCACACCGCCGGGATCACCACCGCGCCCGAGTGGCCACAGCCGCCGAAGTCGTCGAGCTCGAGCGCGTGCGACGCCGTGCCGTTCACGAGCGCAGCCTGGGGAGCTGGGAGTGTGGCGGACTGTCCCCAGAGCACGCTCGCGCCCGCTTGCGTTCCGAGCGAGCGCTGCACGGCGCGCAACACGATTGCAGCGACGTCGGTTCCGGCCCCTGCGATGCCCGCCGCGAGCGTATCGAGCAGGAATCGTTTCGCGAGCCGGATAGTCTCCGGCGGCAAATCCTCGTAGCGCGCAGCCGACCAGAACTCCGCGAGCCATTCGGTGAGCGTGGCCGTGGATGCCGCTGCCATCGTCGTTACTCCACCGTCAGCCCGACGGTCTTGATGAGCTTGCGGTAGCGCGTGAGCTCGGACTTCATGAACGCGGCGAGCTGATCCGGCGTGCCCGCGACCGGCTCGATGCTTTGCTTTCGCAGCCGCTCGAGCACATCCGGCTGGTTGAACCCGGCAACGATTTCCGCGTTCAGACGCTTGATGATCTGGGGCGGGGTGCCCCGCGGCGCAACGATGCAGTTCCAGCCGCTCACCTGATAGCCTGGCATGCCGCCTTCCGCGAACGTGGGGATTTCCGGTGCGGTGGCCGAACGCTTCGCGCTTGCAACGCCGAGCAGCCGCAGCTTTTTCGCGCTCGCGTGAGGGTATAGCGATGAGATGCTGCCCAGCATGTAAGCAATCTGGCCGCCGATGAGATCGACGATCGCGGGACCGTTGCCTTTGTACGGCACGTGAATCGCTTCGATGCCGGCGACGTGCTTGAACATCTCTCCCGCGAGATGGTTGGCACTGCCCGTTCCCGCGGAGCCGTACGTAAGCTTGCCCGGATTGGCCTTGGCGTGCGCGATGAGCTGCGAGACCGAATTGACTGGCAGCGACGGGCTGACGGCGAGCACGTAGGGTTGCGTCGTAAGCTGCGAGATCGGCGCGAAATCGCGCTGCGGATCGTACGGCAGCTTGTCTTTCAGCGCAGGTGTCACCGCAAACGTAGTTTCGGACGAGACGAGCACGGTGTAACCGTCCGCCGGCGAGCGCGCGGCCATTTCCGCGCCGATCACTGTGGCAGCGCCCCCGCGATTGTCGACCACAACGTTTTGCCTCAGGCGTTTCGAGAGCACTTCGCTCGTGAGCCGCCCCATGATGTCGGTCGGGCCACCGGGCGGGTACGGCACGATCATCCGGATGGGACGGTGGGGATAGTCCTGCTGCGCGAATGATGGCGCCGCGAAAACAACGGCCGCAGCTCCGACGAATACCACACGTGAGAGTAGCTTCATGCCGAGCGCCGCCGTGCCTGCAGGATCGCCAGCGTCCGCGCCATCTCGTTGGTCTGGATCATGAGCGCTTCGTCGGCGCCGAGTCCCGGCTTCGAGAGCATGAAATCGGGCTGACATGCGAGCCCCATGTGCGTCGAAATGCGCGTCGAGTGGTCGGTCTCGTTCGCCGTGCCGCCGAGGCATGCACCCATGCCATCCGCCTTGCAATAAAGCACCGCCTCGATCGTGTTGTGGATGCTGCCGAGGTCCGGCGTTTTGATCTGCACGAAATCAGACGCTTCGGCCTCTGAGAAGAGCTTGATATCCGGCAGAGTGTTGCACCACTCGTCGGCGATGATGCCGACGTCGGTCCCCTGCTCTCTCAGACGCTTCCGAAGGCCGCTGAATTTCTCGATCTGCTCTTCCTGAGTTTTCGCGATCATGGGCGATTCGACGAGGAGCTGATAGGCGCCGGACTCCTTGCGGAGCCTGCCCAGGTACTCCGCAATGGATTCGACTTTCATCTCGAAAAGCTCGCCGAGCGTGCCGTACAGGTCGACGTGAATCCGGGGCGAATAGTCCGGATCGCCGATTTCCTTGATCCGCGCTGCCACGCCGCGCACGAACGAAGCGAGCTTTTCACCTTGCAAGCCGATATGCTCGCTCACGATCTGGAAGGAGCCATGCGGTAGTAGCCCCACACGCTTCAATATGACACGATCGAGCTGGCCTGCATCGTCTTTATGGCAGGACGCGAGTATCGGAATCGGCTCGGTCGAAATCGCGCTGCCATACTCGCGCGCGATCACTTCGGCCATCGTTTCCTTGCGGCTCAACGCGGTCGCGTGCAGCAGTGCCTGGCTGACGCCATAGCGGATCGCAGTGTGGAGCCGCTTGCCGCCTCGCGAGAACCGGTCCATCTCCTCCGCGTTTTCCCTGAACCGCGAAACATCGCGTCCGCGCAGCGCGTCGGCGACTTCGGTGCGCACGTAATCCATATGGTGTTTCGCGTTGAACGCCGGGTCGCGACCGGCGACACCGGCAAGAATCACGTCCGCGCAGTCGCCGAACGCGATCTGTCCGTCTTCGAGCACGAGCATCATCGAAATGATCGTCGCAGGCTCGATGATGCGCGTGAAGCCCGGGGACATAGGCGCGCCTTCGTAGAGACTTCCGTTCGGCTTCGCTTTACCCGATTTGATCGCGAGAAGGTCGCGGTGCATGTAACCGGACCGGCCTTCCGCGCAGATGACGTCTTTCACTTTCATGTTGGAATCCACATGCTTCAAAGCTTTACACCAGCGGACTCGAGGATACCGCGCACCCGCGCGCGCTGCTCGTCCGAAATCACGAGGCGCTCGGCGAAGTCCTTCCCGACCGGCCGCGTCGCATCGATGCCCATTTTCGTGAGCGTAAACGTTTCCGGGTCCGATGTCGGATCGAGGATCGCGCCTTTGCAGCCGGGAATCAGCACGATGTCTTTCTCGGCGCGCACGCGCGTGGAGATCGCCCACATGACGTCGCTCATGTCGAAAATGTCGACGTCCTCGTCCACGACGATGACGTACTTCGTGTAGAACTCGGTGCCGAGCGCCGCCATGATGGCCTGCTGGGGCTCACCCTGCGCCGTCTTCTTCATTTTGACGATCGCCATGAAAGCGCCGCATGTACGGTGCGGCACGTGCACGGCAATCACGTTCGGCAGATTCCGGCGGAGCGTATTGAGGATTTCGCCTTCTCGCGTGACACACGATACGAGGATATGGTCCTGCGACATCCCCGAGACGATCGAGTGAAACATCGCATCGCGCCGCATGCGTATGCGGTGGGCGACGAAAACGTTCTGCGTACTGCGGTACGAGGCGTAGCCCGTGAACTCGCTGAATGGGCCTTCCGGCTCGTGCACGTCGGCTAGGATCTCACCTTCGATCACGATCTCGGCCCCGGCTGGCACTTCGAGGCCGTCGATGCCGGTTGTCGCCAGGCGATAAGGCTCGCCGAAAAGCCCGCCGATGATTTCGAATTTCCGCACGTGCGGCGGATACGCGTACACCATCGCGCCCATGTAGTGCAGCGGATGTATGCCGAGCGTGATCGCGGCCGGAAGGTTCTGCCCCCGCTCGGCGGCTCGGCGATGGAATTCGTGCATGCGCCGGCGGGAATGCAGCGATATGCCGAGCCTGTTCTTGCCCTTGAGCATCAGGCGGTGAAAGCCCGTCGTATCGACGCCCGTGACGGGATCGCGCGCGACGATCTGACCCGCAGTGATATACGGCGCCGCGTCGACTGAAAAGTGCAGAGGGATCGGCAGCTTCGTGAGATCGACGTCATCGCCTTCGATCACGACGTCCTGCCACGGCGCCGCCGTTACGGTCTCGCATGGAATGTAGCGCTGACAGCGCTCGCGGAATGCGGTCGGCAGCTCCGCCGGTTCGACACCCAGGCACGCCGCGAGCAGCCGCCGGTTGCCCGCGATGTTCGTGACGATCGGCATCTTGGAGTTTTCGACGTTCTCGTAGATCACGACCGGGCTTTTGCCGGCACGCTCGAGCTCGAAGACCAGCGAAGTCACGTCGAGCTCGCGGCGCACGGGGACGCGTATACGCAGTAGCTCCTCGGGAAAGTCACGCTCTACCATGGTCAGGAAAGCACGCAGGCTCTGAGCGTCGTCTGTAGTCGTCCTCCTCGTCATCGTCTTTTTCCTTATCTCACCACCACCGGCTCGCCTTCTTCTTCGCCGAACGGCAACTCCGTTCCGAGCCTCCGCTTGCGGGCACGATCCGATACCCATTGACCGATGCCGGCGTCGAGTAAGCCCATGCCCGGCGATTCGTACATGATGATCTCTTCGGGACTGCGGCGCCCCGCCTTCCTGCCACCGACTACGTCGGACAATTCGGCAGCCACGTTCTCAAACCCGAACCGGCCCGATGCAACAAGCGTATTGAAAGGCTTCCGTGGCGGTGTATCGCCGAGCACCTGATCGCTGGCCGACAGGAACACACGAGAACGAAGTACCGTCTCTTCGTCGCACTCGCCGGGCGCGAGAGACATATAAAGGCAGCCGGGCTCGAGCCACTGTCCTTCGAAGACGATCACGTTACCGCTCGTCGCCGTGATCATGATGTCGGTGTTCTGCACCGCGTCGCGGCCGGACGCAGCCGGGATGACATCAACACCCAACGCAGGCTCCATCGCGGCGCGAAATCTCCGGACGTTCTCCGGTTTGCGGCTGTAAACCTTGATCGTCTTGATCGCGCGCACGGCACATACGGCTTCGGCAAGTCCCCGCGCGTAACGCCCCGTACCTATCATGCCGAGCGTGCTCGCATCCTCTCTCGCGAGATACTTCGCGGCGACGCCGTACGGCGCAGCCGTGCGGATCGCGTGCAAATGAAAATCCGAAATGATGGCCGACATACCCATGTCGGACCAGTCGAAGAGACAGATCACCTCCGAGCGATTGGTGCCGCGATAGCCCGAATACACCCGCACCGCCGCCGCGCCGAGGCCCGGGACCATGCCGGGGAGAATCCTGATGTTGTGCCAGAGATGCCCCGGGTGCTGCGGGTGCTCCATCGTAAGGCGCTTCAGGTGAAACGTGCCGCCTTCCGATTGCTGACGAAGCACGGTTTCGATGACGTCGACGGCTTCGCGATAGGTGCCTTCACCTTCAAGCGCGCGCTTTACGTCCTTTTCAGTCAGAAACAGCATGGAAGTCCGTGGCCGACAGAAGCTTTTGATTCTAATCGAACGATTCCGGGCGATGTCCCGGCGCACTCAGATCGATGCAATCGCACTGATCTCGTGCGCAAGGGCTGCCTCCTGGTCGTTGCGCAGCCGCTCGGCCTCCATGACGTCGACCTGGACGAAGCGGATGGTGCGCCCCGGTCTGCGGCGCGCGACACGTGGCACGTCCGCCGAGATCACGGTCGCGATCTTGGGATAACCGCCCGTCGTCTGGTTGTCCACCATGAGGACGATCGGCTGGCCTGAGCCGGGCACCTGTATGGCGCCCGTAACGATGCCATCGGAAACGATGTCGTAACCCGCTTTGTGCGCGAGCACCGCGCCCTGCAGCCGATAACCCATGCGATCCGCCTGGGCGGACACCACATAATCGGACCCGAAGAGGGTGCGAATGGCCTCGTCCGTGAAGTACTCGGTCTGCGGCCCGAGGACCACGCGGATGGGATGCTCGAGCTGCAAGTCGACTGGGCGGGCCAGCGCGCGCTCTGCCCCTTCCCGTACCGCAGCGAGCGTGAGATCGAGTACATCGCGCGGCTGCAAACGCCGGCCGCGAAAGCCGCCGATGCCACCGCGGACATAAGTGGACGCGCTGCCGAGCACGATCGGCACGTCCACTCCGCCTTCGATCGCGAGATAGCCGCACACTGAATCGCTGAACGAGCCGACCTTCAGCACCTCGTCGCGGACGAGTGTCACGCTCTGTCCGGCTGCGATACGCCTCGGGTTCGCGGATCGAACTTCGAGCGTCGCATTGCAGCCCACAAGCGCCACGCGCACCGATTCCGCGAGCACTTTCAGCGTCGGGCCCTGTAGCAGCATTTCGAGGCACGGCGCGGCCGCCGGGTTGCCGACGAGCGCGTTCGCCAGAGCGAGGCTCACGCGATCGAGCGGACCAGACCTCGGCACACCGACGTCCTGATAGCCGATGCGTCCCTGATCCTGAATGGTCGTGTGCGGTCCCGGCACGACGACTTCGAGAGCCTGCATCACGCCACGACCGACTCGCACGGCACGCGATAGGCGTCAGCGTTGACTGCGGCGCGGATTTCGTCGAATTCCGCTCCACCTATCTGGCAGAACTTGACCTTGTCACCGGGCGCGAGCAACGCCGGCTTCGGCAAGCGGACATCGAAAAGCCGTACCGGTGTCGCGCCGATAAGATGCCAACCGCCCGGGCTTTCGACCGGGTATATCGCCGTCTGACCCGCCGCGATCGCTACGGAGCCGGCCGGCACCTTCACGCGAGGATCGGTGCGTCGCGGGAGTACGAGCGCGTCCGGCAGATCGCCCATATAAGGAAAGCCCGGCACGAATCCCAGCATGTATACGTGAAAGACCGTCGAGCTATGACGCTGCACGATGTCGGCCCCGGTGAGGCCCGTCCGCGCAGCCACATCGGCGAGATCGGGCGCATGACTCCCGTCGTAGCACGCGGGGATGTACCAGAGCGTCGCTTGATTCTTTTCGCCCGCGGCGTTGTGGACCAGGCATTCGAGCTCGGCAATGAGGCGGCTCGCTCCGATCGTCAGAGAATCGTGCAACACCATGAGCGAACGATAGGTGGGCACCGTTTCGAGCACCCCGCGAATATTCGCGGCGCGCACGCTGGCGCTCAGACGCAAGACGCGCTCGCTCAAGCTGCGGTCCACGCGATCGCCGAATTCCACGACGACCGCGCTATCACCGGCCGTCAAAAACCGTACGTCCATTCCGATCCGCTCATGGAATATGCCAGGGTGCAGCGCGCCCGATTATAGTGCGCGCCTCGATGATGCCCCCGCCTTGCCAGTATAATTTCGCGATGCAAACGCAACCTACTCTGGCAATCATCGGCGGCACGGGCGCGCTCGGTACCGGCCTTGCGATGCGATGGGCGGCCGCCGGTTACTCCGTCGTGCTCGGCTCGCGAACGCGTGAAAAAGCCGTCGAGGCCGCTGCCCGAATCGAAGCCGGCAACGGCGCGCCAGCCGTTCGCGGCCTCGACAACAGAAGCGCCGCAGCGGCCGGCGATATCGTCGTGATCGCGGTGCCGTATGCGAACCACAATCCGATCCTGGACGAGATCGGAGAAGCTGTTGCAGGCAAGATCGTGATCGACGCTGTCGTGCCGCTTCTCCCGCCGAAGGTGTCGGTCGTACATCTTCCCGCCGGAGGTTCCGCCGCGCAGGCGGCTCAACAGCGCCTCGGCGAGGCCGTGCGTGTCGTCGCGGCATTCCACAACGTCGCCGCCGCGAAGCTCGCTGGCGGCGGTCCCGTCGACTGCGACGTCCTCGTCTTCGGTGACGACCGCAGCGTACGCGATACGGTGATCGCGCTGGCCGATGCAGCCGGTACGCGCGGAATCGACGGTGGCCCGCTTGCGAACGCGGTTGTGGGCGAAGCGTTGACTTCGGTGCTGATCGGCATCAACAGGCGCTACAAAGTGCCTGGCGCCGGCATTCGCATCACGGGTATTCCGGACACGGTGCAGCCGCAGGCCGACTCGACGAGAGAGATGCGGACGAAATGATCGGTGCGTGGATGGACACGATCGACAACCGGGACGCTCATGCCCTGGTGGATGCCGACCTCGACGCGCTGATGCGCGCGGCGGCAGCACGGCGCGATGCTGCACACGGTGCGCCGATAAGCTACTCGCGCAAAGTATTCATTCCCCTTACGCAGCTTTGCCGTGACGTCTGTCATTACTGCACGTTCGCCCGCTCACCCCTGAAAGGCGAGCGCGCATATCTCTCGTCCGACCAGGTCCTGACGATCGCACGCGCAGGCGTTGCCGCAGGATGCAAGGAAGCGCTCTTCACACTCGGCGACAAGCCGGAGCTTCGCTATCGCATCGCCCGCGAGGAGCTCGCCGCGCTCGGCCATGCGACGACGCTCTCCTACGTTGCTGAAGTTGCGCGGCTCGTGTTCGAGGAAACCGGCCTGCTGCCGCACGTGAACGCCGGAGTCATGGATCTCGCGAGTATCACGGCGATGCGAAACGTTTCCGTTTCTCAAGGCCTGATGCTGGAAAGCGCATCGGAGCGCTTGTGCGCTCGCGGCGGGCCGCACTTCGGATCGCCCGACAAGCAACCGGCTGCTCGACTGGAAACGCTCGAGCTTGCAGGTCAGGCTGCCGTGCCGATGACGACCGGGCTGCTCGTGGGCATCGGCGAGACGCGCGCGGAGCGCATCGATGCTCTGCTTCGCATCCGGGATCTCCACGGCCGCCATGGCCACATCCAGGAAATCATCATCCAGAATTTCCGGCCGAAGCCCGGCACACGCATGGCGGATACACGACCGCCTGCGCTCGAAGAGCACCTCTGGACTATTGCCGTGGCGCGGCTCCTGTTCGAACCTGGAATGAACATTCAGGCGCCGCCCAATTTGAGTCCGAGGCACCTGACTCATCTCATCGACGCCGGACTGAACGATTGGGGCGGCGTGTCTCCGGTGACGCCGGATCATGTGAATCCCGAGGCACCCTGGCCGCAACTCGAGGTGCTTCGCAATGTCACGGAGACCACGGGCAAAACGCTCGTGGAGCGTCTCGCCGTCTATCCATCCTACGTACAGGCGATGGACCGCTGGATAGACTCCGCTTTCCACACGGCAGTCCTGCAGCGTGTCGATAGCTATGGGTTTGCACGCGCTGATGACTGGTCACCAGGATTGCAACGCGATCCGCCCGCTTCCGACCTCGAGATCGCGGCTCAACCCGTCACATCCACCGCGCTCGACTCGCTCCTCGCGAAAGCGAAACACGGCGATACCCTGACGGACGCGGAAATCGTGCGCCTCTTTCAGGCTCGGGGCCGTGATTTCCGTGCGGTCTGCGCCGCCGCGGATGAGCTGCGAGCAACGACGAACGGCGACACCGTGAGCTATGTCGTCAATCGCAACATCAACTACACGAACATTTGCTCCTACCGGTGCACATTCTGCGCGTTCGCGAAGGGCAAGGCTGCCGAAAACCTGCGCGGCAAGCCGTACGATCTTTCACTCGACGAAATTCAACGGCGCTCGCGTGAAGCGTGGGACCGCGGTGCGACCGAAGTCTGCATGCAGGGTGGCATACATCCGAGCTATACGGGAGCCACGTATCTCGA
>DASRIK010000211.1:0-6350 GCA_035650035.1 Burkholderiales bacterium
GCGCCGTCCTGCGGCCGCTGCTCGCCCTCGGCGCCCGACTGCGTCTGCTGCTGGTTCTGGTCCTGCTGCTGCGGATGCGCGAGCCGCGTGGTGTTGGGCCCCCGCCCCGGGAGGTAGGCGGCGTGGAACGCTTCCAGGTCGGTCACCGGCGGCAGGCCCTTCTCCGCGTAAATCGCCGCGGCGAGGCGCCAGGCGTCCGCCACGGTCGCGGCCGGACGCAGCAGCGGCGCGAAACGCTCGTCGCGCACGCCGTCATTGCCGTACTGGTCAATGAGGGCGGCCAGCGCTTGCTCGACGCTTTCCAACGCGAGCCCGTAATAGACGCCGGTCTCGGGATGGCGCGGGCCCGAGCGCGCGGTGGCAAGCAGCCGCTGCAGGTAGTTCGGCACGAGCTGCTGGACGCGGTAATCCACGCGCAGGTCCTCGCACAGGTCGAAGATGAGCTGGAAGCGCAGCGCGTCGTCGCCGTAGCGCGCGTAGAGCGGCGCCCACGACACCGGCCCCGATTCCGGAAATTCCACGCCCGCGTCTCCGAAGAGCTCTTTCATGGCGAGCCGATCGAAGGTGCCGAAGCGCATGTGGGCCGCCGTGTGCAGCGCGCCCAGCACGGCGTCGTCGCGGTTCGGCATGACCGCAGGGAAATAGATGGTGCGGCCGTCGGTTTCCACGAACGGCCGGCCCTTCTCCGGCGACCAGCTGCCTTCCTTGACGTCGAAGCCCTGGCCGTACCAGACGTCGAGCAGCATGGCGACCAGGCGGTGGCGCTCCGCCAGCCGGAAGCCGGGCAACTGGTCGAGCAGCAGTGCGAGGCTCTCCTCGGACTCGAGCCGGAAGTAGGCTTCACCGCGCGCGCGGCCCGCCTGAAGAATATCGGCGCCCCGCAACGCCCACGGCAGGATGGCCTGAGGGCCGAGCAGATTGCGCACGCGGATCGCGCCGCCGAGATACGTCGCGAGCATGAGCTTCCGTGACTCGAAAAGCTCTTCTGCCGGCATGCTGAGCTGCTCGATGCCTGAGATACCCTGACGCCCCGAAAGATCGATGACGGGGGTCGAAAAGTAGGCCGACCCACTATCGATCTGGCGCGAGCACCACTGAAAGCCGATCTCGGCCCAGCGCCGCTCGCCCGCGTGTCCAAGCGAGCCGAACGCGCGCGGCAGGTTCGCCATGAAGCCTTCGAGCGCACGCCACGAGCCGCGCCACCTGGTGAAATGCAGCGCCTGCTCGGTCCATGGCAGCACGGTTTCGGATACTCGTTCCGCTTCGGAGCTTCCGCGGATGAACGCCCGGCCAGCCTCACGATCGAAATCGAAAAGCGCGCGGCACGCATTGAGCCACGCGAGCGTCACGGCGTCGCCGTGCGGCAGGATGTCGGGAAGGGCCTGCTCGACTTCGCGGTGCGCGGCGACGCTCTGGGTCTTGAGCGCGCCGAGCGCGTCGCGTATTGCGGTCTTTTCGGTCAAGCGGGCCCTATTCAGACGGAGAAATGCGCCTGAATGATTTCCATCAAAGCGTCAGCAAGCTCCGCGTCGTCGGTGATCGGATTGACCATTGCCACCTGGCACGCCGCGATCGGATCGAGCCCTGCGTTCATCATGTTTGCCGCATAGACGAGCGCACGCGTCGAAGTCGCTTCCTCGAGGCCGTGATCCTTCAGCATGCGCGCCTTGCGACCCGCGGCAACGAGCTGGTGAACGATTTCGGGCGAGATCCCCGGCGCTTCGTTCAGCACGATTCTTCGCTCGATCTCCTCTCCCGGAAAATCGAAGTTGATCGCGATGAACCGCTGCTTCGTCGAGGGCTTCAGATCTTTCAACACCGTCTGGTAGCCGGGGTTGTAGGAGATCACGAGCATGAAGTCCTCGTGAGCTTCGATCTCCTGCCCTTTTTTTTCGATCGTGAGACGCCGCCGGTGGTCGGTGAGCGAGTGTATGACGACCGTGGAGTCGGTTCGGGCTTCCACGATCTCGTCCAGATAGCAGATCGCGCCCGCCTTCACCGCACGCGTAAGCGGCCCGTCCTGCCACACGGTCTCCGAGCCTTCCAGCAGAAAGCGTCCGACGAGATCCGAGCTCGTCAGGTCCTCGTGGCACGACACGGTTACGAGCGGCCGGTTCAACTGAAACGCCATGTGCTCGAGAAAGCGGGTCTTGCCGCAGCCGGTGGGTCCTTTGAGCATCACCGGCAGGCGCTTCTTGTACGCCGCTTCGAAGATCGCGACCTCGTTGCTTTGCGGCTCGTAGTAGGGTGCGACATCCCCGGCTTGCGGTGCCTGCACGATGTCGCGCTCGACACCGCGCAATCGGTTCACTGCTGCTGTTTTCATGTACGACGAACCCCGGAGTTACGGGCAAAAGGGAAGGGCCAATAGTAATACAGTTGCGGTCCGGGCAAGTCCCTGCGTGCGAACGGGCGAGGCGACCTCAGAGGACCACAGGACGGTCAGGCAACTCGTCCTTGTCCCCGGTTTCAGCGGGGAAGTACCGGGCGAGGAGCTCCGTCACCTGCGCGATCGCAGAAAGCGCGCCCTCCTCGTAATGGCCTGCTCTGAAAGCGTCCTCCATGCGGTGGCAAATCGCATCCCACTCGGACTGGGCGATGCGGGCCGCAATTCCCCTGTCAGCAACGATCTCGATATCGCGGTCGACGAGCTGGACATAGATGAGCACGCCGATGTTCTGCTCGGTATCCCAGACGCGGAGCAGCGAAAACAACTCGATCGCGCGCGCCCGCGGGTCGAAGCCGCGCAGGACCGGCAGGAACTCGAGCGCGCCTTCCGCCGCGAACCGGATCTCGCCGCGATGCCGCCGCTCGGAGCTGTCGATGGCGGCTTCGATCCTGTCGAGCGCCGGCCGCGGAAAGGCGCGCCGCACGGTCCAGCCCGTGGCGAAAAGATGCGCGAGGGCGCGCTTCAGGTTCAAACGTCAGTGCTCCTCATCCGCGGTCGAGCCATCGCGATGTCGCATCGCCGGAAACCGGGCGCGTCGCAGGGCGGAAGAGGGGCCCCTTTAGGGGATCTGACCCCGGAGCCGCGCATGGATCGGCATGCACTCGACGCGCCACGATCGGCTCCACGGTCGCATCCCGCACGCGGGTCCCTGCTCCACGTTGCGCCGATCCCTGCTTCCCGGCTCGCGTCGTCACCATCTGCCGGACGCTCCGCCGCCGCCGAAACCGCCTCCGCCGCCGCTCCAGCTGCCGCCACCCCCGCCTCCACTCCAGCCGCCTCCGCCGCCCCAGCCGCCACCCGGGAATCCACCCGAGTGCCAGCCGCCCCGGCCCCGCGGCCCACGCATGCCGCTGAAGCCGCCCATGAGGCTCAGGAAAAGCGCGAGGATGCCGACCACGATTGCCGCCACCAGCGAGCCAAGGATCAGCCACCCCGCAGCGCCGCCCATGAGTCCTATCACGCCCGAACCCGCAACGCGGCCGAACATTGCCCGGATAATCCCGCCGACGACGAACACCAGCAGGAAGCCCACGATCAGAAGCTCCTGAAGCCCGGCGCCCGAGGATGGCCTGGAAACCGCGCCTCGAGGCGGTGGCAGCGGCTCGCCATCGATCACGGCCATCATGCGAGATACGCCCGCATCGATGCCGCCGAAGTAGTCCCCCTGTTTGAAACGCGGAACGATGACTTCGTCGACGATGCGTTTCGCGACCGCGTCGGGAAGCACGCCTTCGAGACCGTAGCCTGTTTCGATCCGCAGCGCGCGATCCTTCAGGGCGACGAGCAGAATGGCGCCGTCGTCGACGCCTTTGCGGCCGAGCTTCCAGGCCTCCGCGACGCGCAGCGCGTACTGCTCGATCGCTTCCGGTTCGGTGGTCGGAACGATCAGGACGGCGATCTGGCTGCCTTTGCGGACTTCGAACGCGGCAAGACGCTCTTCGAGCGCCGCGCGCTGCTGGGCGCTCAACGTATTCGTGAGATCGGTGACGCGCGCCGTGAGCGGCGGCACCGCAACCTGCGCGAGCGCTACCGCGAAAGCAAAGAGAGCTGCGGCGGCGAGCGCACGCCGCAGCGTCCAGGCGATCATGGTCTACTTGCCGGGAACGGGATACTCCCCGCTGGCAGCGGGAGGCGGCGCCGGCCGCGGAGAGGCTGCGCGATCACGACTCGGCGCCCCCGTGCCGAAATCGACGGTTGGCGGCTTTGCGATCTCGCGTTCGTTTTCGACCGTGAACTGAGGCTTCTGCTTGTGCCCGAAAACCATGGCCGTGAGATTGGTGGGGAAAGACCTCACAGTCGTGTTGTATTCCTGGACCGCCTTTATGTAACGATTACGCGAGACCGTGATGCGATTCTCGGTACCTTCGAGCTGTGCCTGCAGGTCGCGGAAGTTCGCATCCGACTTGAGTTGCGGATAGCTCTCGGCGACGACGAGCAGGCGGTTCAGCGCCCCGGTCAGCTCGCTTTGCGCGGCCTGGAAGCGCGCGAACGCTTCCGGATTGTTGATGAGCTCGGGCGTCGCCTGAATGCTGCCCACTTTCGCACGCGCTTCCGTGACCCCGAGCAGCACCTGCTGTTCCTGGGCTGCATAGCCTTTGACCGTGTTCACGAGGTTCGGTATGAGATCGGCACGCCGCTGATACTGGTTCAGAACTTCCGACCAGGAGGCTTTGACCTGCTCGTCGAGCGATTGCAGCGTGTTGTATCCGCAACCCTGCAGCGCGAGCAGCACAACGCACGCAAACACCATCGCAATCCGGTTCCGCATCTCGAATCTCCCGTAAAGGAAAGAGTTCAACTCGTATAAGTGGGGGCGCCATCCTTCGAACGCAAGGCGTCCATGGTCTTCACTGCAAAGCACAGGTCCTCCCACGCTTTGGACTTGTCGGGGAGATTGCGCAGCAGATAAGCCGGGTGGTATGTCACGATGAGCGGCGTGCCATTGTATTCGAGCACTTTCCCGCGCAGGCTCGCGATGCTCGCTTCGCGCGACAGCAGGTTGAGCGCAGCGACGCGTCCGAGCGCAACGATCAGTCTCGGTTTGACGAGCTCGATCTGGCGCTGTAGATAGGGCTCGCACTTGAGCGCTTCGTCCGGCTCCGGATTGCGATTGCCGGGAGGTCGGCATTTCACGACGTTACAGATGTACACGTCGTGCCCGCGTTTGAGCTTGACAGCCGCGAGCATGTTGTCGAGGAGCTTGCCGGCCTGGCCGACGAATGGGTCGCCTTGCGCGTCTTCGTCGGCACCGGGCCCTTCACCGACGAACATCCAGTCCGCGTTTTCGTCGCCGACTCCGAACACGGTCTTGTTACGCCGCGCGTGGAGCGCACAATCGCGACACGCCGCGACGGCCGCTTTCAGCGCTGGCCAGTCCATGCGCATGATTGCGACGCGGCGCTCGCCTTGCTCCGCTGACGCGTGACGGGTGCCGGGTGACGGGATGGGTGACGAAGCCGATGATGAGTGACGAGCGACGAGTGACGAATCGGGTGACAAGTCAGGTAACGAGTGAGGCGTAACGGGTAGCGCGTCCGCGGCAACTTCCGAAAGCGTCGTGTTTTCTACTGCAGGCGCTGAAGTTTCCAGCCGTTCAGCACGCAAACGCCAGACCGGCGTGAGTCCCATCTCCTGCAGCATCTCGTCGCGGCGTGTAGTCACAACTCCAGCTCCATAACGACAGCATCCTCACGCCCATCCGGCGCCGGGTAATACTCGCGCCGGGTCGCGATCTCGAGGAAGCCCTGGCCGCTATAGAGCGCGCGCGCTGCTGCGTTCGACGGTCTCACCTCGAGGTAGATTTTTGTCGCGCCATGCTCGCGCGCGATATTCGTGAAGAACCGCGTCATCTCCGCGCCAATGCCGCGACGCTGCCACTCCGGCGCGACGCTCAGGTTGAGAAGGTGTGCTTCACCGACGGCGCTTGCGAGCACGCCGTAGCCGGCGAGCGTGGTGCCGCGATACGCGACCCAGCAATCGTAGCCCGCAGCGATCGAATCGGCAAAGTTGCCGCGCGTCCACGGACTTGCGTGAACGGCCTCTTCGATGGCCACGACCCGCTCGAGGTGCGCCTCGTCCATGCGGACGCAGCGGATCATGTTATCGATTTGGGCGCTCATCGATGCGTAGCGCGACTTTGTTTCTGATGTAGACCGGAACCGCATGCTCCGCGCTCACGGCGCGTCCGGACTCGAAATAAGGCACGGCGAGCGATGCGACGTCGCGCGCGTGAGGGCAGCGCCCGGCATCGATCGAGACAAGCTTTCCCGCGTATCGCGCGGTGAGCGTATCGCGATAGGCCGCGAAACCGCTGCCGCACGCGAGCCAACCCTCTCCCGGCAATTCCGGCACCGCGTCCGGTGCGCAGACCGCCGGCTCGTGCACGGCGTGCCAGCTTCCG
>DASRIK010000212.1:0-2481 GCA_035650035.1 Burkholderiales bacterium
CATTTGACATAGGCCTTGAAACGCGGGGAAGTAGCCACGATCTCGACGCCGCGCGCGAACGGCTGCTAGGGTAAGCACACGCCCCGCCTCATTGCCGGCACACGCGTTGCTCAGGCTTCAGGCAAGCACATTACGGAGCAACCATCGTGGACGCCATCGACCTCTTGCGTATGCAGCACCATGAAATGGAGCATGCGCTTGCGCGCGTGCTGGAAGCGCCCGACCCGGCGACCCGGAAAGCGCGATTCACCCAAGTCGCGGATGACCTCACCCTTCACATCGCATCCGAAGAGCAGGTCTTCTATCCGGCGGTGAAAGCAGCGCGCACGGAAGACATCCTGCTCGAGTCGCTCGAGGAGCACCTTTCGCTCAAGCGCCTGCTGGCGGACCTGCTCGACATGGATCCCGCCGAGCAGACGTTCGATGCGAAGTTCAAAGTGCTGAAAGAGCAGGCGGAACACCACCACCGGGAAGAGGAAGAGCATCTCTTTCCGAAAGTCCGGAAGCTCCTCGCGGCCGACTCTCGAGGAGCGCTCGGAGACGAGATGCTCGACCTGCAGCAAAGGCTGAAACGCGAAGGCGAGCCGCGCGAGCTCGTCGTCGATCAGACCGAAGCCGCTGCACCGCTGTAGAAGCGTCTACAACCTCAGGCGAAATCGCCCGAATCATCCAGCTCCGCGACGTTGGTGCTTTCCGCGTCGGATTCCGGCGTGAAGTAACTGTTCAGCAGATCCGGCTCGTCGTGTCGCGCCTGGTCCAGGGTGTTTTCCGTCGGCGTCGGGTTGCCCGCCAACGGCTGCGATTCGCCGCGATTCATGAGCCCCTGTATACCCTGGAACAGGAACGATCCGGCGACGACACCTGCAGCGGTCGATGCGATGTTGCCGAACAGGCCTGAACCCCACGAGCCGCCGGCGGCAGCAGGCCGCGCCGCGGCAGCCCGCGCTGTCTGCGGAGAGAGCGGCTGTTGCGCTGGTTGCTGTTGCGCGGATGCGCGGCCCCAGGCATTCGGGTCGCCGAGAAAGCGTCCGCTCGCGCTCGAACTTCCGCGCGTCTGCTCGAGCTCCGTCTGGAGATTGGCGATCTGCTCCTGCGAAGCCTGGAGCAGCTGCTCGAGCTGAAGCGCGCGCTGGACGAGCAGATACGCCGCATCGGGCTGGCGCGCAATCGTTTCCCGGATCAGCGCTTCGGCCTCTCTATCCTTCTGACCGGCCTCAGCCGATGCGAGCTGCTGCAGAAAGCGCGTGAGTAAGTCCTTCTCCTGTAACGTCATGTAGCCTCCGATCGAAGTTCGGTTCGCCCGAAGGTGTCGCGGGCGGGGAGCGCGTTTTCGCGCAAATCCTCTGACAACACCAATGTATCAGCGTTCGCGCGAGTGCGGGACCGACACCGCCCCGAGTGCGAACGCTTCTTGCATTCGGGTAGCCGATGCGTGCAGCACGTCCAGGAATGGCAACACGAAAACGAACGAAACCCGTGCGGCAGCCCGACTTCGCGTTCGCGCCGAAGAGCTACTGGGGGCAAGGCAACCGTCGAGGAATGGAAGCTGAGCTCGTCCGGATCACGCTTTCCTCCGCGAGTGCCGAAGTCATCACCCTGAAAGCGCGCATTGCTGCGACCGGACGTATCCTCTACACGATGGCGCACGAGGACATTCGCGGCGGGAAAAATCGCCGCATCCGCGTGAAGCCCGCGTCGACCGCACGGCCCTTGACGTTCGCCGAGCTGACCGAGCTACTCGAGCGCGCGTGCTATGCGGGTCCGTGCCCCGATGAAGGCGACGACGAGCGTTACGGCGGCGTCATCTGGGGCACGCTGCGGCTGCACCTGGAGCACGGTATCGAGCACGCCGACGATTACCTCTTTACGCTGAAGGTCACGTCCCAACACTACCCTCAGCTCGAGCGCTACTATGCGGACCAGCTGAACGAGTGGTGCCTCGCGCACTGTGTCGAAGACGACTGCGGGAAGGTCGTGCGGCTGCGCATCGGCCGTTTTCCGCGGAAGCTCAGTCCACCCGGATATTCGCGTCCCTGATCGCCTTGCCCCACTTCGCCATCTGCGCACGGAAGAACTGGTCGAACTCTTCCGGTGTGCTGGTCACGACTTCGTTCCCGTCGCGCTCGAGCCGCCCTCGGGTGTCGCCGGAGTTGAAGCCTTTCGCGATCTCCTGGTGAATGCGCGTGATGATCTCTTTCGGCGTGCCTGCCGGCACCGAGACGCCGGTCCACGGGCTCGCTTCGAAACCCGGCAACGTGTCGGCAACGGGCGGCACGTCCGGCAGCACCGGTGAGCGCCGCAAGCTGCTCACCGCGATCGGCCGCAAGCGCCCGGCGCGTATGTGCGGCATCGTCGAAAGAATCGCGCTCAGCTGCCAGGCCACTTCGCCGCTCAACACCGCCACCGTCGAGGGATTCGCACCTTTGAACGGCACGTGCGTCATGCGCACGCCTGCCATGAGCGCGAGTATCTCAGCGCCGA
>DASRIK010000213.1:0-11191 GCA_035650035.1 Burkholderiales bacterium
ATCCGCGCGTCACTTCGTCGATATCGGCGAGGCGCATCGGATCGAACGCAAAGGGAAACGACGACGTGCATCGGGCCGCGAAGGCGAGAAAAGCGTCGTTTCGCTGCAGGAAATCGTTGCTGCAGCTGTCTGTACCTGCGCTGCCGGAATACCGGAAATGGAGGACGTTGCGGTGACGCTTCTCGTAAATGATTTTGTCCGCGAGCTTCACGGGCAGCGGCAGCCCGTTGATGTCGGTCGTCGTGACGAAGAGATCCAGCTCGCCGACAAGCGAGGAATCCACGTCCTTTTGCGACGGCCTGGAAATCTCCAGGTCGTCGAACGCCTCGAGCAGCTTCTGGTACATCCGTCGGCTGTTGAGCAGCGACGTCTGAGGTACTGTCACTTTCCAGCCCGCGAGCTCCTTTACCGACACGTCGTCGTTGATGAGGAGCGCCAGGTCGCCTTCCTGGACCCAGAGCTTCTTCAGGCCGTCTATGGACTGACCGTTCGCAAGCGCCTTGGCGAGGAAGATCGCATTGATGCCGCCGGCGGACGTGCCCGAAAGGATGTCGACCACGAATCGCGTGCGGATGGGCTTGTCCGCAAGCGCGACCGCTGCATGCCGGATGTCGTTATGCTTGATCGCTTCGCTGAGAATGGTGCGGACATCACGGTCGCCTTCGCGCCAGCGCGCGAGGCACTGTGCGATGACGCGGTAGACGGGTTGCGCCCCCTTGAGCTCCTTGTTCGGCTTCAAAGGCGCCTGCGCCTGGCTCGCCATGGCTTCGGACGGCGCGCTGGCATAAACGAGGTTGAGCAGCTCCTGCGCGATGCCGTTTATATAGATCGCGAGCGAAACTCCCCCGTACATCACGACCGCAAAGCGGATCTCCTCCGCGAGATCGCACTCTGGCGTTGCGTCCTCGTAACTGGGCCGGCTCGCGCTTACCCCCGCTGTCTTGTCGCGCACTGTATCCTGGGCATCCATGCTGTCGTCCCGTTGTTATTCATGCGGCTTCACAGGCTGTTCGGCACGCGTTTACCATAGCACGCGATGTCGGATCTCAATACTCGGCCGTTCGGCCAGTCCGGCAACCACCGACCAGCGCCCTTGAAAAATATGACCCCGTTCACCAGCCTGACCGCCGTCGCCGCGCCGCTCGACATCGCGAACGTCGATACGGACAAGATCATTCCCGCACGGTTTCTGCGAAAGCTCCGCTCGGCGGACGCGGGCTACGATCCGTATCTCTTCTACTATCTGCGCTTCGACGGGGACGGCGGCGAGCGCCCCGGGTTCTTTCTGAATCAGGCGCCTTACCGCAACGCCCGCATTCTCGTAGCCGACGTGAATTTTGGCTGCGGCTCCTCGCGTGAAGGCGCCGTTTACGCGCTCATGGATTATGGCTTCCGGGCCGTGATCGCGGCGTCGTTCGGCGATATCCACTACGCCAACGAGATCCAGAACGGCATGCTGCCGGTGATACTGCCCGAGGACACATGCCGCGAGTTGCGCAGGCAGATCACGCGAAAGCCGGGTTCGGAGCTTACGATCGATCTGCCATCGCAGACCGTAACCGACACCGATGGCATCGCGCACCGTTTCGAGATCGACGCGGTCTACAAGGAGCGTCTGCTGAAAGGCCTGGACGAAGTGGGGATGGTGCTCCAGCACCTGCCGGAGATCGAAGCTTTCGAGCGCGAGCACTACGCGCAGCACCCATGGCTCGCGTGAACCCGTTAATTACCGGGTCGCATCGCCGCTTTCGACGATCACCTGCTCCACTTCGCCAACGCCGGGCTGTCTCCTGAACGCGGCCGCTTCCTGGTACTCCGGCGATCGGTGGCAAGCGACCGCCCGTTCCATGCTCGGGAACTCGATAACGACAAAGCGGTGGAATTTCTCCGGCCCTTCCATGATCTCGTACTTGCCGCCGCGCGCGAGCACCTTTCCGCCGAACTTCGCGATGATGCCCGGGACGCGGTCGGTGTACTTCTTGTACTCGACGGGGTCGTCGATCTTGCAGCGTGCGAGCCAGTAGGCGGGCATGGTTTCTTCCTTTCAGCGTTCGACGGTTTCGCTTTCGATCCTGTAGTACTCCTCGAGCCCGATGAGGTCCTCGACTTCCTTGCGCCAGAGAATCATCTCTTCAGGATCGTTGCCGGAAACGCCAGCAGTCTTGAGACTCGTAATGACGCGCTTCAGCGTCTGCGTCACCGGACAAAGCAGCGCCGTCGGGTACGTCGAAAGCTTGTAGCCGACGTCCTGGAACTCCTGCACCGAGAAAAGCGGCCGCCGCAGGCGATTGCCTTCGCTGTTCGTGTATGCGAGCAGCCCTTTCACTTCTTTCGGCGCCCGCCGCGCTTCCTCCATCGTGTTCGGGAAGATCATGACCATTTCGGCGCCGGCTTCCAGATAGAGGTTCGCGCGCTCGATGCCTTCGGCGAAACCGTCTGTCCGCATCGCGTCGGTGCGCGCCATGATGAAGAAGTCGGGATCCGTGCGTGCCGCAAGCGCCGCCTTGATCTTCGCGACCATGTCCGCGGTCGGGATGACGTGCTCGACACCTTTGTGATAGTGCACGCGCTTCGGATAGATCTGATCCTCGATGTGCAATCCGGCAGCACCCGCTTTCTCGAGCTCGCGCACGCAGCGCATCACGTGGAGCGGCTCGCCGTAACCCGCGCCCGCATCGACGATCACCGGGATCTTTACCGCGGAGGTCACGTATTTCGTGGTCCACGCAAGCTCGGTGAGCGTAAGGAGCGGCTCGCTCGTAACGTAATGCGTTCCGAGCTGGTATCCGCCGATGTGCACGCACTCGATGCCCAGCGCTTCGGCAACGCGAGCGGTGTACGGGTCCCAGATGCCGAGCGCCGGAATGAATTCCGGGCGGGCGATCAAGTCGCGAAATTTCCTGAGCGGCAATTCTGTTTCCATCGTGTGCCTCACAAACCGGTCGAGCCTGTGTACTTGCGCGCCACTTCGTCGGCGCGCAAAAGCGCTCGCAGCCGGCGCCCGTTGCTCATGGCGCGGGCTTCGCGCCGGTTGCGGCAACGAGCTTGCTTACCCGCTCGATGTCGGCTCTGATCTTCACCGCAAACGCGTCGGGCGAGTTGGCCACCACTTCGCTGCCTGCGCTGAAGAGCTTCTCCTTCACTTCGGCGCTTCTCAGCACGCGCGTGATTTCCTGATTGAGGCGATTGACGATCGCTGGCGGCGTGCCGCGTGCGGCCAGGACCCCGAAAGGCGAGATCGACTCGAAATCGGCGAGACCCGTTGCGGCAACCGTCGGTATGCCGGGGGCGAAAGGTGAAGGCTCGAGGCTGCACACGGCGAGTGCCCGTAAGCGGCCTTCCTTGACGTACGGCATCGCCGCCGGCGCACCCGGAAACATCATGTGCACCTCGCCGGCCATCACGGCGGTCACGGCCGGCCCCGTGCCCTTGTAGGCCACGCCGACGATATTGATTCCGGCCATCTGCTTGAAGATTTCGCCGGCGAGATAGGGTGTCGCACCCACGGTGCCGGACGCGAAGTTGATCTCGCCGGGCCGCGACTTCGCCAGCGCGATCAGCTGGCGCACGTTTTTCACCGGCAGCGATGGATGCACGACCAGCAGGCTCGGTGAAGTTGTCGCAAGCGTGATCGGCGCAAAGTCTTTTGCATCCCAGCCTACACCCGGCTTGAGTACCGGCAGCAGCCATGCCGGACTGCCGGTGACCAGGATGTTGTAACCATCGGCCGGCGCCTTCGCGACCACCGCTGGGGCGATCGCACCGCGATTGTCCACGATCACCTGCTGCCCGAGGCTCGCCGGGAGGCCAGCCGAGAGAAACCGCGCAATAATGTCGGCGTTGCCTCCCGGTGCCGGCGTCACGAGACGCACGACCTTGGTCGGATACTGTTCCTGCGCGAGTGCCGCACCACTCGCGCACGCCGCCGCGAGCAGCAGAAGATGGCCGGTCGAAAACCGCATGCTCGCTCCTCCTTATTCGTTCAGCGTCACCGTCTCCCTCGACTTCATGGATTTCACGGCGGCCTCGAACACGGCCACCGTCTCGACGATCTGTTCGCCAGTCATCGGATGCGGCCGGCGGCCCGCGACCGCATCTGCGAACGATTCGAGCGCGACACGCACCTGGTCCACCGGCTCGAAGTCTAGACGACGCGGCTTTTCGCCGCTCAGGCGGATGACAAGCTCCGTCTCGCCGATCGCTTCCGCGGAACCGCGCGTGCCGAATACGTGCACACGCCAGAAATACGGCGAAGGTCGCGCGCTGCAGATGACGCCGCTCGCCCCATTCCTGAACTCGAGCATCAGCGCGACGCTGTCGATCGGCCCCGGCGCGGGCTTGTGCACGAGGGCCTGAGCCTGCACCCGACGCACCGGGCCGACGAGGCTCACGAACGCGTCGATGATGTGCACGCCCGTCGCCGTGAGGCTCACGCCCGGCGCTTCGGCTTCCGATTCGCGCCAGGCGGAATAATGCTGGAGCGAGACTTCGTTGCTGGAGTTGCCTTCGATGAGCAGGATGTCCCCGAGCTCGCCGCTTTCGACAACGCGCGTGAGCTCGCGCATGGACGAGAGATGTCGCTTGTCGTGGCCCGCACCGAGCGGCACGCCGGCTCGCCGGCAGGCATTCACCGCGCGCTCCGCGTCGCCCCGGGTCAATGCAAGCGGCTTTTCACACAGCACGGCTTTGCCGGCGTGCGCGGCGGCGACGATCTGCCCGACATGCGCCGAGTGTGGTGTCGCGAGTACAACGGCCTGCACGCGGGTGTCCGCGAGCACGTCCGCGTAATTGGCCGAGAGCTGGAAACCGTGCGCGATGGAAAACTCGCGCGCCTTGTCGGGGTTGCGCACCATGCCGCGAACGAAGCGTATGCGGTCGCTTTTACCCTGGACCGACGTGACGAGCCTCTGGCCCCACCGGCCGAGACCGACGATCGCGGCGTCGATCACGGGAAGCGTCTCCGCATGGTTACTTGGCGGCCGCCCGGCGCCCGATCAGCCAGTTAATCACGTCGGCCGCGTTCGCGTCCGGCGGGAAAACCGGATAGAAGACACGCTCGATCGTGCCGGCGTGAAGCACGAGCGTGAGGCGCTTGATGAGCGTCAGGCCCGCGACTTCGAACATGGGCAGATCGAGCGCACGGGCGAACTCGAGTCTCTCGTCCGACAGAAGCGCGAAAGGCAGATGCAGGCGTTGGGCGGCTTCGCGCTGGTACGCCGTGTCCTGCGTGCTCAGGCCGAAGACTGTGTCGACGCCGAGCTCGCGCAGCTCGGCGTAGTGATCGCGAAAGCCGCACGATTGCGGCGTGCAGCCGCGGGCACCCGGAATCGCATTCCAGCCGGGCAGCAGGTCCTGGTCGGGCCGGCCCGTTCGCGGATAGCAATAAACAACCGTGCGCCCGGTAAGCTTCGAGAGATCTATCCAGTCCCCGGCCGTGGAGGCGAGAGCGACCGACGGCAGCTGCATGCCCGTGAGGTGTACGCAAGCACCGTCATCCTGCGGCACCGGCAGATCTTTGGGCAGCTCGTATACGTTGTCGGACCGCGCCATCGCGTTCTCTCGGCTTCCGAAGGATGGCCGCTTCCGTGGCCCCGGACGCCTTACCTTACCAGCAATTCCACGAGGATCTGTCTGTAAATCCTCGGCAGCGGCTCGAGGTCTTCGAGCCTGATGCACTCATTGATCTTGTGTATGGTCGCGTTCGTCGGACCGACCTCCACGACCTGCGGACAGATATCCGCGATAAAACGTCCATCCGAGGTGCCGCCGGTCGTCGAGAGCTCGGTATCGATTCCTGTTTCTTTCCTGATCGCGCGGGCGACCGCGTCGACGAGATCTCCCTTTGCGGTGAGAAACGGCCGGCCGTCGTAGCTCCACGTGAGGTCGTACTGCACGCCGTGCTTGTCGAGAATGCCGTGCACGCGTGTTTGCAGCGTCTCTACCGTGCTCGCGGTCGAAAACCTGAAATTGAACCTGATGCGTGCCGTGCCCGGAATGACGTTGTTCGCACCCGTGCCCGCATTGATGTTGGAGATCTGCCACGTCGTCGGTGGAAAGTACTCGTTCCCGCGGTCCCATTCGATCTGCGCGAGCTCCGCGATCGCGATCGCGACCTCGTGCACGGGGTTGCGCGCGAGATGCGGATAGGCGACGTGTCCCTGGATGCCGTTCACGATGAGCTCGCCGGAAAGCGAGCCACGCCGGCCGTTCTTGATCATGTCGCCCGTGCGCTTGACCGACGTCGGTTCTCCGACGATGCAATAGTCGAGCTTTTCGCCGCGGTCGCGGAGCGCTTCGACGACCTTGACGGTTCCATCCGTAGCCGGCCCTTCTTCGTCGGACGTGAGGAGGAAAGCGATCGAACCGCCATGGTCGGGATGGCGGTTCGTGAAATCACGGACCGCTTCGACGAAAGCGGAAATGGAGCTTTTCATGTCGGACGCGCCGCGTCCGAAAAGCGCGCCGTCACGAATCGTGGGCTGGAAAGGGGCGCTCTGCCACTGATCGAGCGGTCCCGTCGGCACGACGTCCGTGTGGCCGGCGAAAACGACGAGAGGCGATGCGCTGCCGCGGCGCGCCCAGAGGTTGCTCACGCCGTTGCTGTCCATGCGTTCGCAGACGAACCCGAGCGGCTTCAGGCGTTCGACGATCATGTCGAGGCAGCCTGCGTCGTCGGGGGTGACCGACGCGCGCGCGATGAGCGCCTGGGCCAAAGCGAGCGTATTCACGTTCTATGAGTCCAGCCTTTGGCGGCATTCTAGCGTGAGAAGCGGGTAAAATCCGTGCCTCCCCATGAGCACCCTGCTTCTGTCATATCGCGTCGCGACTGCGAGCGGCGCTGAAATCGAGCGCCGTTCCCGCGAGCTCGGTGAACGGGTCGAAATCATCGCGTTACCGCAGGATCGCGATGGGCGGCTCCCCGCGGATGTCTGTGCGACGATCGATGCCGCGTTTTTCTCCTCGGACGTGAATCCCGAATATTCGCGGCAGTTCTTTTCCGCCGTACGAAAAGCGCCGACGCTCCAGTGGCTGCACGTGTACAACGTCGGCGTCGACCATCCTATCTACACCGAGATGCTCGAGCGCGGCGTGCGCGTGACCACTTCGGCGGGATCGACCGCGGTGCCCATCGCACACACGGCTGTATGCGGACTGCTCATGCTCGCGCGCAACGTGCCCTCCTGGCTCGCCGCGCAACGGGAGCGAAAATGGACTCCAATGCGCGGGACGGACGTGCCGCGCGACCTGACCGGCCAGACCGCAGTGATTTTCGGACTTGGGAGCATCGGAAGAGAAATCGCGCGACTTGGGAAAGCGCTTGGCCTCACGGTCGTGGGTGTGCGCCGCAGCCCCATGACATCGCAGGATCCTGTGGACGAGCTGCATCCGCCTGACCGTCTGGCCGAGCTCCTGTCGCGGGCCGACTGGCTGATCGTCGCAGCGCCGCTCACGCCGGAAACGCGTGGGCTGATCGGCGCGGAGCTTCTGTCCAAGCTGCCGTCGCACGCACGGCTGATCAACGTCGCCCGTGGCGAGATCGTCGACGAGAGCGCGCTCGTCGACGCGCTGCGGAACGGCCGTCTTGCAGGCGCTTATCTGGACGTGTTCGAAAAGGAACCGCTGCCCGAAGACTCGCCGCTCTGGAATATGCCCAACGTGCTGGTCACGCCCCACAACTCATCTGTTGCTTCCGGCAACGATCGGCGCGTCTACGAGCTTTTCCTCGAGAACCTCCATCGGTGGCAACGCGGCGAGGCGTTGCTGAACGAAGTCAGTCTGAAAACCCGGTAAAACGATGCATCGATCGATCGCCGCGATCGCGGCCTGCGCCACACTTTTCAGCAGCACCGCGGCAGCGCAACCCGCTTCGACGGGACAACCTTATCCGGCGAGGCCGATACGGGTGATCGTGCCCTACGCCGCCGGCGGCAACACAGACTTCACGGCGCGCGCCATCGCGGAGCGGATCTCTCCCGTGCTCAAGCAGCAGGTGATCGTCGACAACCGGCCGGGCGGCGCGACGAACATCGGATCGGAAGCCGTCGCGCGGGCGGCGCCTGACGGTTACACACTGCTCATGGGGGGCGCTTCGAACGCGATCAACATGAGCCTTTTCAGGAAGCTTCCGTACGACACGCTGCGGGATTTCGAACCGATCGCGCTTTGCGTGCAGGGCGCGAACGTGCTCGTCGTGCATCCTTCGCTGCCGGCGCGCAACGTGAAGGAGCTCGTCGCGCTCGCCAGGACACAGCCGGGCAAGCTCAACTTCGCTTCGAGCGGCATGGGCAGCTCGAACCACATGGCGGGAGAGCTCCTGAAAGTGATGGCGGGCATCAACATCGTGCACGTGCCGTACAAGGGAAACGCCCCGGCCATAACGGATCTTCTCGGCGGCCACGTGGAGATGAACTTCAGCGGCGTGCCCGCGCTCGTGCCGCACATCCAGTCCGGGCGCATGCGCGCGATCGCGATCGGAAGCCTCAAGCGCTTTCCAGCCTTACCCCAGGTGCCCACTTTCGACGAATCGGGGCTGAAAGGCTATGAAGCGACTACGTGGTTCGGGCTGATGGCGCCGGCCAAAACGCCGAAAGAGATCGTTACGCGCTGGAACGTCGAGGTGGACAGGATCCTGAAGAGCTCCGAGCTTCGCGAACGGTTTATCAACGACGGCCTGGAGCCGATGGGCGGCTCTCCGGAGGCTTTCGCGAAGTTCATACGCGCCGAGATCGACAAGTACGCCAGGGTCATCCAGGCCGCAGGCGTGCCGAAACAATAGGAGGAAGGATGAGAGTGTTACCCATGGCGGTCGCCGCGGTTCTCGCTTTCGGGAGCGCCGCCGCGCAAGCGCAGACCTGGTCACCCCAGAAGAACGTCGAGATCGTAGTAGGGTCCGCCCCGGGTGGCAGCAACGACAAAACGGCGAGGACGGTGGAGCGCATCCTCGTGCAGATGAAGCTCGTGCCGACGTCGATCATGGTCAACAATCGGCCCGGCGGCGGGAGCAACCTCGCGTTCACCTACGTCGCGCAGCACCCGGCCGACCCGCACTACCTGCTCGTCGGCACGCCGTCGCTGCTGACGAACCACATCACCGGGCTCGGCAAGCTGCATCACAGCGATTTCACTCCGATCGCCTCGCTTTTCAACGACTACATCGTTTTCGCGGTGAATGCCGATTCGGCGATCCGGAACGGCAAGGACCTCATCGAGCGGCTGAAAAAAGACCCGAAATCGCTGAGCGTGGGGTTTGCAACGACGCTCGGGAGCCACAACCATATAGCCGCCGGGCTCCTCATGAAGGCGATCGGCGGGAACGCACGGGATCTCAAGGTGATCGCATATAAAGGCTCCGCGGACGCCATCACGAATCTCCTCGGCGGCCATATAGACCTCGTCACGACCGCAGCAGGCAACGTCGCGGGTCATGTCGCGTCAGGCAAGCTGCGGGTGGTCGGCGTATCGGCGAACCAGCGCTTCAAGGGTTCACTATCGACCGTGCCTACGTGGAAAGAACAGGGCGTGGACCTCGTCTTCGGCGGCTGGCGCGCAATCATGGCGCCGAAAGGCCTCACGCCGCCTCAGGTCGCTTACTGGGAAAGCGCGCTGCGCAAGGCGACCCAGGTGCCGGAATGGAAAGCCGACATCGAGAAGAACTTCTGGTCGGACGATTTCGTGACCGGCGAGCAGTTCCGGAAGGATCTCGACAAGGATTATGCGGACATGCGAGCCGTGCTCGTGGACCTGGGGCTCGCGAAATAGACAGGAGCAGTGCCATGAGCAACGTCGTTCTCATCGAGCGCCCCGCCGAGGCGGTGGCCGTCGTCCGCATCAACCGTCCCGAAGCGCGCAACGCCCTCAACATGGAAGTGCGGCGGCTCCTCGCCGAACGCCTCGCCGCGGTCGCGCAAGAGGAGGAGGTGCACTGCATCGTCATAACGGGCAACGAAAAAGCGTTTGCGGCGGGCGCGGACATCAAGGAGATGGCGAACGCGGGCACGATCGAGATGCTTCGGCGCGGCACGCTCAAGCTCTGGAGCTCGATCGCCGCCTGTCCGAAGCCCGTCATCGCGGCGGTGAACGGCTTTGCGCTCGGCGGCGGCTGCGAGCTCGCCATGACCTGCGACATCATCATCGCCGGGGAATCCGCGAAGTTCGGTCAGCCGGAGGTAAAGATCGGGATCATCCCGGGCGGCGGCGGCACCCAGCGGCTCGCACGCGCGGTCGGCAAATACAAGGCGATGCGCTATGTGCTCACGGGCGACATGTTCGACGCGCGCACCGCACACGACATGGGCCTCGTGAGCGAAGTCGTGCCCGACGCGGAGGTGGAAAAGCGGGCGGTCGATATGGCGAAACAGATCGCGGAGCTTCCGCCGCTAGCGATCGAACAGGCGAAAGAAGCGGTCCTGCGCGGGCTGGATGCTTCGCTGGAAACGGGTCTTGCGCTCGAGGCAAAAGCGATACAGCTGCTTTTCTCGTCGCAGGATCAGAAGGAAGGGATGGCCGCTTTCATCGAGAAGAGAAAACCCAGATTCACCGGCAGGTAAGAGACGGCCTCTCTAACATGCCGGTGGGCGATCCGTCCGGCTATGCGAGCAGGACGACCAATGCGCCGGCGGTGAGGGCAGTTACGAGACCCGCACCGACACTGGCTGCGGCAAACCACAAAACATCACGCGCCATGCTCATGCTGCGCGGTGAAGGCAGCAGAGCACGTTTGATCGCTTCCATCGGTTCCCTTTCGACGAAACCCCCGCTCGCTTCCCAAGCACAGCATCGGCTGCGCCCCGGTGCGACATGCGCGGTAGGTGGCTTTGGCGGCTACGACACCCTTGTTTGCCGCCATTTCGCACGTTTCGATGCATCGTGGCGGTAAGGCCGTTAACGGCACACCCAGAGGAAGCTAAAGCGCGACGGATTGTAGCGGAAGAAAATGCGGCGAGGCGCAGTTTTCTGCGTGAACGAACATTATTTCGTGACAAAACGCCGCGCAGACGGGATCTCTTCGAGACCCATTCCTCCGAACCACTCCGCGAGCTCGTCGTGTCGCACGAACCACACGTCGGAAAAAGCGGAGAGATGCCGCAGCGTTTTGGCGAGCATCGCGCTCATCAACGGCCGCCCGCCAAAGTGCCCGTGGAAAGCGATGTGCAGAAGGCCCAGTCGCTCTTGGGCGTAGAGATATTCGAAC
>DASRIK010000214.1:0-5853 GCA_035650035.1 Burkholderiales bacterium
GAACTAGTTCGTACGAACTAGTCGCGATTGCCGTCTGGACCAACCGGCGCGTTTCGATAGCTCTTCCGCAGCCCTCCGAAGCCCCATCAGGCGAATGTCCCGCGGCCGCCGGCGCCGCTACCTTCTCTATTGCGAAAAGGAGAAAGGGCACGGCATGGCGACATCTTCAGCGAACAAGTGGTCGGTCCTCGGCGGCAGCACGCTCGCTTTCACCGTGTGCTTCGCCGTGTGGATGATGTTTGCCGTCATCGGGATCCCCATCAAGAAGGCGCTCGATCTCAACGAAACGCAGTTCGGGCTGCTTGCAGCGACCCCGGTCCTCACGGGATCGCTCATACGGCTGCCGCTCGGCATGTGGACCGACAGGTACGGCGGCCGAGTCGTGTTTTTCGTGCTGATGCTCGTTACCGTGCTGCCGATCTGGTTCATCGGCGAGGCCACGCAGTACTGGCACTTTCTCGTTCTGGGTCTCTTCGTTGGTCTCGCCGGAGGCTCGTTCTCCGTCGGCATCGCCTACGTCGCGCGCTGGTTCAACCGCCGGCAGCAAGGGCTCGCGATGGGCGTCTTCGGCGCAGGGAACTCGGGCGCGGCGGTGACCAAGTTCGTGGCACCCGCCATCGTGATTGGTTTCGGCTGGGCGATGGTGCCGAAGATCTACGCGATGGCCATGCTCGCAACGGCGCTTCTTTTCTGGGCCTTATCGCACCACGAGCGCAGCCACGTCGTTTCGAAGTCGCTCACTGTTCGCCAGCAGCTCGCGGTGCTGCGCGATCCGAACGTCTGGAAGTACAGCCAGTACTACTCGATCGTCTTCGGCGGCTACGTGGGGCTCTCGCTCTGGATGACAAAGTATTACGTGACAGAGTACGGCTTCGACCTGCAGGCCGCGGCGCTGCTCGCCGCGTGCTTCTCGCTCCCCGGTGGCGTACTGCGCGCGATCGGCGGCTGGCTTTCCGACAAGCACGGCGCACACCCGGTCACCTGGTGGGTGATGCTGATCTCGTTCGTCTGCCTCTTCTTCCTTTCCTATCCGCAAACCGATCTCGTCGTCCACACGATGCGAGGTGACATCACGATGCACTTCGGTCTCGATGTCTGGATCTTCACGGCGCTCATGTTCGTGATGGGCATCGCGTGGGCCGTCGGCAAGGCGTCGGTCTTCAAGTACATCTCCGACCAGTACACGGACAACATCGGCGTCGTTTCCGGGATGGTGGGGCTCATCGGCGGGCTTGGCGGCTTTCTGCTCCCGATCATGTTCGGCGCGTTGATCGATGTGACCGGCGTGAACAGCACGATCTTCATGCTGCTCTGGGGGATCACCGCTGTATCGCTCGTGTGGATGTACTGGACCGAGATCGTTCCCGCGCGCACCCATCGCACCCGCGTACGTGCCGTGCCCCAGGCCGCCAACGCTTAACAGGAGCTCATCATGGCCACTCAAGCAGTTTCCGTAGCAAGGCCTCGTCCGGGACGCGTGCTGACCGTCTGGACGCCGGAAGACAAGGCTTTCTGGCAGCGCGAAGGCAGCGCCATCGCCAATCTCAATCTCCTGATCTCGATACCGGCGCTGCTGCTCGCGTTCGCGGTGTGGATGGTCTGGAGCGTGGTCGTGGTGAACCTGCCATCGATCGGATTCAAGTTCACGACCAACCAGCTTTTCTGGCTCGCCGCGCTGCCCGCGCTCTGCGGCGCGACGCTGCGTATTTTCTATTCCTTCATGGTGCCGATCTTCGGCGGCCGGCGCTGGACCGCACTTTCCACCGCGTCGCTGCTCCTGCCCGCGATCGGCATCGGCTTCGCCGTGCAGGACCCGACGACGAGCTATCCAACGTTCGTGGTGCTCGCGCTCCTCTGCGGCTTTGGCGGCGGCAATTTCGCCTCGAGCATGGCGAACATCAGCTTCTTTTTCCCGAAGGACCGCAAGGGCTCGGCGCTGGGACTGAACGCCGGGCTCGGCAATCTGGGCGTCTCTGTTGCTCAGTTCGTGGTGCCGCTCGCGATCACAGGCGGCGTTTTCGGGGCACTCGGCGGCGAGCCGCAGACAATCGCTGCGGCGGCCGGGACCAAGCAGATGTGGCTTCAGAACGCAGGCTTCATCTGGGTGCCGTTCATTATCGCGTCGACGATTGCCGCGTGGTTCGGCATGAACGACATCGCCGCTGCAAAAGCCTCGTTCGCGGACCAGGCGGTCATCTTCAAGCGCAAGCACAACTGGCTAATGTGCTGGCTGTACATGGGGACCTTCGGATCGTTCATCGGCTACTCCGCCGGCTTCCCGCTCCTCATCAAATCGCAATTCCCCGAAGTGAACGCACTCGCTTACGCCTTCCTCGGTCCTCTCGTCGGCGCTCTGATCCGTCCGGTCGGCGGATGGCTCTCGGACAAGATCGGCGGCGCGCCGGTCACGTTCTGGAACTTCATCGCGATGGCGTTCACCGTGTTCGGCGTTCTCTACTTCCTTCCGAGCGGCGGCTCGGGCGGCAATTTCTACGGCTTTCTCGCGAGCTTCATGCTGCTCTTCGTCATGGCGGGAATCGGCAATGGATCTACGTTTCGCATGATCCCGATCATCTTCCTGAGCGAGCGTCAGCGCGAAGCTGAGGGCAAAGGCAGTGTCGCCCGCGACCAGGCGATCCGCGAAGGCAACAGGGAAGCAGCGGCGGTGCTGGGGTTCTCGTCCGCAATCGGCGCCTACGGCGGCTTCTTCATCCCGAAGAGCTACGGCAGCTCGATCGCACTCACCGGCGGACCCGAGGCCGCGCTGTATCTCTTCATCGCGTTCTACGTGACCTGCATCGCGGTGACCTGGTGGTACTACGCGCGCCGCGGCGCCGAAATGCCGTGCTGAATATCCCCGAACGAGTGAACCGGGTGAACGGGAGCAAGACATGAGCAAATTCCTGAACAAGCTGCAGTACTTCGTCGAGCCGTCGGTCGGCTTCGCGGGCAACCACGGCGTCGTCACGCACGAGGACCGCCGCTGGGAGGATGGCTATCGCAAGCGCTGGCAGCACGACAAGATCGTGCGCTCCACTCATGGTGCGAACTGCACCGGCTCCTGCAGCTGGAAGATCTACGTGAAAGGCGGCATCGTCACGTGGGAGACGCAGCAGACCGACTATCCGCGCACGCGTCCGGACATGCCGAACCACGAGCCGCGGGGTTGTTCGCGCGGCGCATCGTACTCCTGGTACCTCTACAGCGGCAATCGGCTCAAGTATCCAATGGTGCGCGGCCAGCTCGTGAAGCTCTGGCGTGCGGCGCGGCAGGCGTCTTCCGCTGTCGAGGCGTGGGCATCGATCGTGGAGGATGCGGAGAAGCTGAAATCCTACCAATCCGCGCGCGGGCTGGGCGGCTTCGTGCGTTCTTCGTGGGACGAAGTGAACGAGATCGTCGCCGCAGCCAACATATACACCATCAAGAAACACGGGCCCGACCGGATCATCGGCTTCTCGCCTATTCCTGCGATGTCGATGGTTTCCTATGCGGCAGGCAGCCGCTATCTCTCGCTCATCGGCGGCGTGTGCATGAGCTTCTACGACTGGTACTGCGATCTGCCGCCGTCGAGCCCGCAGACGTGGGGCGAACAGACCGACGTACCGGAATCGGCCGACTGGTACAACTCGACGTACCTCATCGCGTGGGGCTCGAATGTCCCGCAGACGCGCACGCCGGACGCGCACTTTTTCACCGAGGTGCGCTACAAGGGCGCGAAGACCGTGGCGATCACGCCCGACTATTCCGAAGTCGCAAAGCTCGCCGATCTCTGGTTGCACCCGAAGCAGGGCACCGACGCCGCGCTCGCGATGGCGGCGGGTCACGTCATCCTCACGGAGTACCACAGGGCAGGCAAGTCGGCGTACTTCGACGAGTACTGCCGCCGCTACACCGACATGCCGATGCTGGTAAGGCTCGCGAAACAAGGCGAAGCGTACGTCGCCGACCGCTTCGTGCGCGCGTCCGACTTTGCGGACGGGCTCGGCGAACCCAACAACCCGGACTGGAAAACGGTTGGGATCGATGAATTGACGGGTGACCTCGTCGCGCCGCGCGGCTCGATCGGCTACCGCTGGGGCGAAAAAGGCAAGTGGAATCTCGAGGAGAAAGCGGGGCAGGACGGGCGCGACACCAAGCTTGCGCTCACGCTCGTGCCGACTCGCGACGAGGTGGTGCCGGTCGCGTTCCCGTATTTCGGCGGTCGCGAGCACGAGCACTTCACGGCGAGCAAACACGACGAGATGCTCAGGCGCAATGTCGCCGCGAAGCGGGTACAGTTGAAAGACGGCTCGGCGCTCGTTGCTACGGTATACGACCTCTTCCTCGCGAATTACGGTGTCGACGTGGGGCTCGGCGGTCCGAACGTCGCGACCTCCTTCGACGATGACGTCCCTTACACGCCCGCATGGCAGGAGCGCATCACCGGTGTCGATCGCGCGCAGGTGATTCGGCTTGCCCGCGAGTTCGCCGACAACGCCGATAAAACCCACGGCAAGTCGATGGTCATCATCGGCGCGGCGATGAACCACTGGTACCACTCGGACATGAACTACCGCTCCGTCATCAACCTGCTCGTGATGTGCGGCTGCGTGGGACAGTCCGGGGGCGGCTGGGCGCACTACGTCGGGCAGGAGAAGCTCCGGCCGCAGATCGGCTGGACGCCGCTCGCGTTCGCGCTCGACTGGGCGCGTCCGCCGCGCCAGATGAATTCCACTTCGTTCTTCTATGCGCACACCGACCAGTGGCGCTACGAGCAGGTGTCGATCCGCGACATCCTTTCGCCACTCGCGCGGCAGGACGATTACACGGGAAGCCTCATCGATTTCAACGTGCGCGCCGAGCGCATGGGGTGGCTGCCGTCCGCTCCGCAGCTCGACGCCAATCCGATCGAGATCACGAAGGCCGCCGCACAGGCCGGCCTGGACCCCAAGGAGTATGCGGTCAAAGCGCTGAAAGAAGGCACGCTCAAGTTCTCCTGCGAGGACCCGGACAATGCGGTGAACTTCCCGCGCAACATGTTCGTGTGGCGCTCGAACATCCTCGGCTCGTCGGGCAAAGGGCACGAGTACTTCCTGAAGCACCTCCTCGGCACGCAGCACGGGGTGCAGGGCAAGGACCTGGGCGAAACAGGACAGGAGAAGCCGGAAGAGGTGGTATGGCATGAGCGTGCGCCGGAAGGAAAACTCGATCTCCTGGTCACGCTCGACTTCAGGATGTCCACGACCTGCCTCTATTCGGACATCGTGCTGCCGACCGCGACCTGGTACGAGAAGAACGATCTCAACACCTCCGACATGCACCCGTTCATCCATCCGCTCTCCGCGGCAGTGGACCCGGTGTGGCAGGCGCGCAGCGACTGGGAAATCTACAAAGGCTTCGCGAAGAAATTCGCCGAGCTCGCGCCGGGGCAGCTCGGTGTCGAGCGCGACCTCGTGCTCGTGCCTTCGATGCACGACACACCGGCCGAGCTCGGCCAGGCCCTCGACGTAAAGGACTGGAAGAAAGGCGAATGCGACCCGGTGCCGGGCAAGACGCTGCCGGCGATGGTCGTCGTCGAGCGTGACTACCCGAACGTCTACAAACGGTTCACGGCGCTCGGGCCGCTCATGACCAAGATCGGCAACGGCGGCAAAGGCATCGCGTGGAACACGGAGCACGAAGTGGGACTGCTCGCGAAGCTCAACCGCACGGTCTCCGAGGAAGGGCCCACCAAGGGATTGCCGCGCATCGAGAGCGACATCGACGCGGCCGAAGTTATTCTGTCGCTCGCGCCCGAAACGAACGGGGAAGTCGCGGTGAAAGCCTGGCAGGCGCTTTCGGAAGCGACCGGTCTGGACCACTCGCATCTCGCGC
>DASRIK010000215.1:0-11439 GCA_035650035.1 Burkholderiales bacterium
CGCCTGCGAGGTGGTGATGATGCTCGCCCCGGAGACCAATGGCCACGTGGCGGTCAAAGCGTGGCAGGCGCTCGGCAAGCAGACGGGGCGCGACCACACGCACCTCGCCATTCACCGCGAGGATGAGAAGATCCGCTTCCGCGACGTCCAGGCGCAGCCGCGCAAGATCATTTCGTCGCCCACGTGGAGCGGCCTCGAATCCGAGCACGTCTCCTACAACGCGGGCTACACCAACGTCCACGAGCTCATTCCGTGGCGCACGCTCACCGGACGCCAACAGCTCTATCAGGACCATGCGTGGATGCGCGCGTTCGGCGAGGCGCTCTGCGTTTACCGGCCGCCGATCGACACGAAAGCGGTCGCGCCGCTCCTCGGCAAGCGCGGCAACGGCAATGGCGAGGTGGTGCTCAACTGGATTACGCCGCATCAGAAGTGGGGCATCCACTCCACCTACACCGACAACCTGCTGATGCTCACGCTATCGCGCGGCGGGCCGATCGTGTGGATCTCGGAAGTCGACGCGAAGAAAGTCGGCATCGTCGACAACGACTGGATCGAGGCGTTCAACGTGAACGGTGCGCTCACCGCCCGGGCGGTCGTCTCGCAGCGCGTGCCCGAGGGCATGGCGCTCATGTATCACGCGCAGGAGAAGATCGTTAACGTGCCCGGCTCGGAATTGACCGGTGCGCGCGGCGGCATTCACAACTCCGTCACGCGCGCGGTGGTGAAACCCACGCACATGATCGGCGGTTACGCGCAGCAGAGCTATGGCTTCAACTACTACGGCACGATCGGCACCAATCGAGACGAATTCGTGATCGTGCGCAAGATGAAGAAGGTCGACTGGATGGACGGGGAGGAAGCGACGCAAGGAGCGAAGTCATGAAAGTCAGAGCGCAGATCGCGATGGTGCTGAATCTCGACAAATGCATCGGTTGTCATACTTGCTCCGTCACCTGCAAGAACGTGTGGACCTCGCGGGAAGGCATGGAGTACGCATGGTTCAACAACGTCGAGACGAAGCCAGGCATCGGCTATCCGAAGGACTGGGAAAACCAGGCGCGCTGGAACGGCGGCTGGCAGCGGAAGGCGAACGGCCGTATCGAGCCGCGGCAGGGCGGGCGCTGGAAGCTCCTCGCGAACATCTTCGCGAACCCGAACATGCCGGAGATCGACGATTACTACGAGCCGTTCACCTTCGATTACGAGCATCTGCATGACGCCCCGTCTGCGACCACGCCGCCTACGGCCCGCCCGCGCTCCCTCGTGACCGGCAAGCGTATGGAGAAAATCGAATGGGGGCCGAACTGGGAAGAGATCCTCGGCGGAGAGTTCGAAAAGCGCAGCCGGGACGCGAACTTCGAAGCGGTCGAGAAGAAGATCTACGGCGAGTTCGAGAACACGTTCATGATGTATCTGCCGCGGCTCTGCGAGCACTGCCTCAATCCGGCATGCGTCGCTTCCTGCCCGTCGGGCTCGATCTACAAGCGTGAAGAAGACGGGATCGTCCTGATCGACCAGGACAAGTGCCGCGGCTGGCGCATGTGCATCTCGGGGTGCCCATACAAGAAGATCTACTACAACTGGGCGACCGGCAAATCCGAGAAGTGCATTTTCTGCTACCCGCGTATCGAAGCGGGCCAGCCGACCGTGTGCTCGGAGACGTGTGTGGGCCGCATTCGTTATCTGGGGGTCGTGCTCTACGACGCCGACAGGATCGAAGAGAGCGCGAGCGTCGCGAGCGAGCAGGACCTCTATAACGCGCAGCTTGGCGTGTTCCTCGATCCGAATGCGGCGGAAGTGATCGAGCAGGCACGGCGCGACGGCGTGCCCGAGGCGTGGCTCAAAGCCGCACAGGCTTCGCCGGTCTACAAGATGGCGATGGAATGGAAGATCGCTTTCCCGCTGCATCCCGAGTACCGGACGCTGCCGATGGTGTGGTACGTGCCGCCGCTCTCGCCGATCAGCTCGGCGGCGAATGCAGGCCATCTCGGTTCCGACGGCGTGCTTCCGAATGTGCGCGACCTTCGCATACCGCTGCGCTATCTCGCGAACCTGCTGACCGCGGGTGACGAAGAGCCGGTCGCGCGCGCGCTCGAACGCATGCTCGCCATGCGCGCATTCATGCGTGGCCGCCACGTCGAATCTTCGGAAAACACATCGCTGCTCGCGCGCGTCGGGCTTACGGTGGAGCAGGTCGAAGAGATGTATCGGTATCTCGCGATCGCGAATTACGAAGACCGCTTCGTCGTGCCGACGACCCATCGCGAGTACGCCGAGAACGCCTTCGATCTCCGCGGCGGCTGCGGATTCTCGTTCGGCAATGGCTGCTCGGGCAGCGACGTGGGCCAGGGGCTCTTCGGCGGGAAGAAGAAGCGCACGATCCCGATCAAGCAGGTGGCATGATGAAAACCTACAAAGTCCTGAGCGCGGTGCTCGAATACCCGAGCGAGGAGCTCATCGAAGCGCTGCCGGAGCTCGAAGCGGCGCTCGAGGAGGAACACCTCGTGCGGGGTGAAAACCTCGAGCGGCTCCGCTCGCTGCTGGCGGCGCTCGCTGCCGAAGACCTGATGACGCTCCAGGAACGCTACGTCGATCTTTTCGATCGCGTGCGGTCCGTCTCGCTGCATCTCTTCGAGCACGTCCACGGAGAGTCGCGCGACCGCGGCCAGGCGATGATCGATCTCAGGCAGCAGTACGAACGGCACGGTTACACGGCGACTTCGTGCGAGTTGCCGGACTATCTGCCCGCGTTCCTGGAATTTCTGTCGCGTCTCGGAGATGACGCAGCGCGCGAGCTGCTCAGCGAAACGACGCACGTGCTCGAGAGCATCGGCGCGCGTCTGGCACGGCGCGGCAGCCTTTACGCCGCGGCGTTCGAAGCACTGCTCGCGATCACTGGTGGGGCGATTCCCGCAGATCTCGTGCGGGATGAAGACATTCGCAAGGAAGACGATCCGGCAACGCTGGACGCTCAGTGGCAGGCCGAGCCTGCGTTCGGGCCGACACCGTCCTGCGGCGGGGCCCGGGCGCCGGCTGTCTCAGTCGTGAAGTTCCACAAGGGAGTCGCAGCATGAGCTACCTCCACAACTTCCTGTTCGGCATCTATCCATACATCGCCCTGGCGGTGTTCCTGTTCGGAAGCCTCGTGCGCTTCCAGCGCGAGCCCTATACGTGGAAGACGGATTCCAGCCAGCTTCTGCGGCGAGGGCAGCTCCGGCTAGGCAACAATCTCTTCCATATCGGCGTCCTCGCGCTCTTCGGCGGGCACCTCTTCGGGCTGCTCACGCCGAAAGCGGTTTACCACGCGATCGGGCTTACGACCGCGGCCAAGCAGATGCTCGCGATCGTCGCGGGCGGCGTGTTCGGGACGATGTGCCTCGTCGGGCTCGTCCTGCTCGTGCATCGACGGCTCGCCGAGCCGCGCATACGCGCGACGAGCAAGCCGATGGACATCGTCATCCTGCTCTGGATACTGGCGACGCTGGTGCTGGGTCTCATCAGCATTTTCGTGTCGCTGGGCCATCCCGACGGCGCCGTGATGGCGCAGCTCGCGCACTGGGCACAGCACGTGGTGACGTTCCAGCCGGACGCCGCGGCTTACATCCTGGACGTGCACCCGATCTACAAGACGCACCTCGTGTTCGGCATGACGGTGTTCGTGCTGTTCCCGTTCTCGCGTCTGGTGCACGTCTGGAGCGGCTTCGCGACGGTGCGCTATCTCGCTCGGGCGTATCAGCTCGTGCGGGCACGGGGCTGATCGTGCATACCTCGGCGCCGGAGATCGATGCGCTTCGCACCGCGCTCCTTCAGCGCGCGCGTGAGCTCGGAGTGCTCGCGGAAGGCGCAACGCCTTCCGATGAAGATATGGACGGTTTGCTCGACGCGCTGCTTGCGCGGGAAGCGCATGTGCCGGAGCCGACGACGGAAGAGTGCCGACGCTATTACGAGGCGAACGCCGAGCGCTTCACTGCCGGCGAGATCGTGGAAGCTTCGCACATCCTTGTTTCGGTTACGCCCGGGTGCGATATCGAAGCGCTGCGACGCCAGGCCGAGGCACTCCTCGGGCAGGTCCGCGCGGAGCCTTCGCGCTTTGCAGAGATCGCGGCGCGATTCTCGAACTGTCCTTCGGGTGAGAATGGCGGCAATCTCGGGCAGATCCAGCGCGGCGAGACCGTCCCCGAATTCGAGCGGGCAGTGTTCGGCGGGCCGACCGGCGTGCTGCCGCGCCTCGTGAACACCCGGCATGGCTTTCACGTCGTGGAGATTGCGCGACACATACCGGGACGACAGATCGATTTCGAGGCAGCGCTGCCACGCATCGCGGACTATCTACGGGACCGGGTGCGCGCGAAAGCGGCCGAGCAGTATGTGCGCAGGGTTGCGCTCGGTATCGGGAAACCCGGCACTCGGAACGGAGACTGCTCCGAGAGCGCGTAGAGCTGCCGGCCATTGGACGAATTGCACGGCAGCTCCAATCCTTCAGCTCGACGCTTTCAGTCTGCGTCCGCCGACCTTCTGCGGATCGCCTTTGTAGCCGAGCGCTTTCCAGTCGAGACGACCGGCCGCGCCGTGGCAGTCATTGCATGTAAGTGCCTTCTCCTTGGGAACAACTTCGTGGAATAGCCCCATGTAGCGCTCGGTATCTATCCAGCCGATCTCGCTCACCTCGCGACCGAGGTAGTTCTTCGCGCCGGCTTTGACTGCCTGCTCGTTGGCTGCGTTGCGGAAGACCATCCCGACCTGCACCGGAATCATTTCATCCGTTTTCGCGTCGATGGGCAGCCGTCCGGTGTGGTACTTGAACGCATATATCCGGGCCTTCGGATCGCTGATCGAGCCCTGCGGCTTGTACATCGCGACCTTGCCGTTCGCCTCGCGCTTGACGCGGGTATGGAGCAGTGCGATCTCGCCCTGGCCGTTCCACCACGTGTATGCCGGTCTTACGTTCGTCTTGAGCTCTATCGCAGGCTCGAAGCGGCCCTGGCCTTCAACCGCTTCCGATTTGCTCCAGTCGCGGTGCATATCCGTAGGATCCTTCCGCGCGAAGGACGGGATGTGACACGTCGTGCAATAGACCGCCTGCGTATGCCGGTTCAGCGCGGCGTTTCGGTGCGGCGCGGGCTTGTGGCAGCTCTCGCATTGCGGGCGGGCGCTGTTCGCCACGTCCATGCCCGACATCTGCGTGCCGCCGCCCTGCACCTTGTGGTCCGTGAACTTGTGGCACTGGATGCACTGCATGCCGCTGCCCATATGGACGTCGAAGTCCCGCGTCGGTCTCAAGTGTGCTGTCTCCAGATCGCCCCGCTTGTAGTTCAGGCCGCCGCCCGAGCCCACATGGCACTGCAGGCAGGTCTCGTTGCTGGGCCGCGCCACGCTTTGCGCGATGTTCAGCATCACTGCCGGATCATTGGCGGTCGTAGGCACCCAGCCGAGCGTGCCGTTGGGCTTCTTGACGACCTGCCGCCGGTAGTTCGGCGCGTGGCAGAGCAGGCAGTCGATGTTCTCGAGCTGCGCCGGCGTCATCTGCTCGGACGGCTTCTCGCCGAGGCCGGCGTGGCACTTGGAGCAGCCGTTGCTGATCACTTTGCCCTGGTCGTTCGTCAGGATGGCGATCCAGCTGATCGACGGATTCGTGCAGAAGTCGTTCGTGCTGTTGAGCTTACCGATTTTCTTGCCGCCGGCGTTTACGAGGTTCGGCGCCTCGCCGCGCCACTGGTAATGGATCGAGGAGAAAACGTGTTTCGCCTGCGTCTCGTGACACTGCAGGCACGTCTTCGTTCCTTCGTAGCTCCGCACAAACTGCCCGTGTGGATTCGTGAGCAGCACGCCTTCGCCCTGCGGCTGCGCGTGTGACGGTGCCACCCACAGTGCGAATAGGAGCGCCGGCCATAGCCATGGCAAGGCGGCGACTATCGTCTCTCGTTGTTTCGTGAACATGATGTTTTCCTTTCGAGGATACTCATGCGGCTGCACGATCGCTGGCCGCCGCAGTGAGCTTTTCGTATGCACCAATGGCTTCGGCCGCGTACATGGCCGAAGGTCCGCCCCCCATATAGACCGCCATTCCCAGCGCTTCGGCGACTTCTGCGCGCGTCGCGCCGAGCTTCACCAGCGCCTTCAGGTGAAAGCCGATGCAGCCGTCGCAATGCGCGGCGACGCCGAGGGCGAGCGCAATGAGCTCCTTCGTTTTGGTGTCGAGCGCGCCCGCGCGTGTCGCCGCGACTGCCATGCCGCCAAACGCTTTCATCGTCTCGGGGATGTCCCCGCGCAGTCGCGCGAGCTCCTCCGAGATGCAGTGGGTGATTTCCCTGTAGTCCTTGGCCATGGGCCCTCCTTTCAGAAATAGAGCCGCGCGCGCAGCTCCACGCGGCGCTTGTTCAACTTCTCGCCGAAATCTGTGCGGTCGCCGCCGCCCAGGGCGAACAACCGCAGACGCAACTCGACGTTCGTGAAACCGGTGTAGGCGATCTCCGGGGAGATGGAAAAGCTCCGGTCCGCGAGATTCACGATCGAAGTCACAGCCGGAGTCCAGTACAGAAAATCGAAAGGATCCTTCTGGCTCACGCGCAGATAGAAATATCGTTGCATCGGCTGCGCGCGGGCATAGCCGCTCTGGGCCGCGACGTTCGCACGTCTCACCAGCTCATCGGCTGGCGTCGTGTGCTGCTGGAGCAATGCATTTCCAGTGAATACGAAGAAGTCCTCCATTTCGGATTCCGTGTAGCCCGCGCCGTTCCTGTAATACTCGGCGATGAACGTCGTGTCCTTCGCCGTGAGATAGCGCATGCCGAGGAGGTAACTGTCTGCCTTCCCGTGGACGACACGAGGCTGGCCTTCGGCGGTAATCGTGCGCCGCTGCGCGTCGCTCACGCGGGCCCACTCGCCGTGTACTTCAAGACTGGTCGTGATGTTGCGCGAGAAGTCGACGCCCACGCGGCTGGGCCGGCTGCCTCCGGAGAGATAGACGAAATCGATGTCCGTGTCGTGCCAGAGCAGGTAGAGCCTCGCCGCTACATTCGTATGGCCTGTGCGCCCGAACTCGCTGTTGACATCCTTGCCGGTGGGCAGCAGCACCGGTGTGAACGCAATCGTCTTGAGCGGCCCATCGAACGTTCTTACCCAGTCCGCAGTCGCCATCCAGAAGCCTTCGCGGGCGAGCTCGGGATCGTTCGGATCCTTAAGCCGCTCGACGAACGCGATGGGATTCCACGCGTAGCCCTTGCCCCATTTCAACGCGATCTTCCCGAGCTCGACCGTGAGGTCCGGCCCGGGCTTCCACGACCCGGCGAGCTCGTCGAAGCGCGTGACGCGTTCGCTGCTGCCGTCCTCATGGTCATACTCGAGGTGAGTGCGTGCGCGTACCGACGCCGCGCCGTGTCTGTAATTTCCCTCGAGTTTGAGCGTCGCGGCGTTCCGCGTCAGACTCGAAGGTGCGCCGCGCCCCTGAAAGGCCAGACCGTAGAAGGCGCCGTTCTGGTTCAGCCAAAAACGGTCGTGACGATACTCGACGTAGCCGCCGAGCTCGTACGGTTTGCGCGCGAATTCGGACGCGTCGAACGTATATTCACCTGCGAGGGCGGAGCCGACGCTGTTCATGATTGCGAGAAGGAGCGCGCACGCAGTATGGCGCTTGCGTGTCCCCTCGCCCCTTGCGTTGCCAGGCATGATCATTTGCGCAGGTCATCGATGCGCGAAACATTCGTGAGCGTGAATACTTCATCCTTGAAGTCGCGCCGCTTCACCTGCGAGTAGAGCATCACGGATTTATAGCCTTTGTACAGCGGACTGTCGGTCTCGACCGTGGCGGGTCGCTTGATGCCGCCGCCGAAATCCTTCACGTCCGAGAAGTACAGCGTCTTGATGAGCATTCCGCTTGCCGCATACGCTTCGATCTTGGACGGCAGCAGGGTTTTGCGATCGACCCACATCTTCAGCTGGTCGTAAGCCACTTCGCCGGTTTTGGCCTTGAGCGCGAGCAGGAACGCGTCCTTTTCTTCCTGCACGGACTGCACGTTGTATTCCTCGGAATAATCCAGGCGCAGGATGTCCGCATTGTTGAAGACGCCGCCCGTCACGGATTGCAGGCTCGTGATGCGAACCGGTTTGCCGACGGAGGGAATGTGCAGCCACATGTTGTCGCCGAGCCTCAGCGTCGCACGACCTTTGTCGCTTGCGGGCGAGAGGAAGAGCGCGGCCACCTTGTCCCGTCCCTTCTTGGCGCTGAACAGAACGAATTCTTTCCTGCTGCCATCCGGCTCGATGTTGACGAGCTTGCGGTACATCTCGTAGGACTCGGGTTCGAGGTTGCGGTCGACTTTCCTCAGGATCTCCGTGCCGTCGGCTGCGAAAGCGCCTGAAGCGAGGAACAGGGCGATTGCGAGCAGCGTTTTCATACGTGCCTCAGCGCAGTAATCGGGTCCATGCGCGACGCTTTCCATGCCGGCTGAAGGCTCGCGAGAAGGGCGATCGCGACGACCATTGCACCGACTGTCGCGAGCGTAGGCACGGTGAGCTGCGCCACGAGCGGAATTCCCTGCTGCTGCCCGAAGTCGAAGGTCAGCCCCGCCGTGTTGATGACGGCGGTAACGCCAAGGGTCAGCAGGATGCCCGCAGCCGACCCTAACGTTCCCAGCAGGAGACCCTCGCTCACGAACATCGCCAGAATCCGCGTGGGGCGGGTGCCGATCGCGGCGAGTGTCCCGATTTCGCGAATGCGCTCGTACACCGCCATCACCATGACGTTCATGACGCTCACGAGCACGATCGCGACCAGAATGGCGCGTATGAAGACCGTGAGCATGTCGATCATCTTCGCGATGTTGGCAAAGGGCGAGAGCCGCTGCCAGGAGTGAACTTCGAGCGCAGGCACGCCTGCCTTGTTGGTGAAAGCGGCGAGGCTTGCCGCAAGCCGTTCGGCCGCGCGCTCGACGTCGTCGAGATTCGTCAGCCTGATCGTAAGCTCGCTCACTTCGGGTTGCGTCATGCGCAGGAGCTCGCGTGCGTCTTCGATGTGAATGTAACCGTCGCGGCCGCCGGGGCCGGTCACGCTCTCGAGCTCGCTCCTCACCTTGAAAGTCCTGCCGTTCACGGATCCGTCCTTGTTCGTCGCGATCAGCACGACTTCATCGCCGGCTTTCACGCGCATCCCGCGCGCGAGCAGCACGGGGACGAGGATCTCGCCGCGCTCGAGGATTGGGGCGCCGTGCGGGACGTCGCGAACGCGCGCCGGGAGAAGGGGCGTTGTCGCAGCCTCCCGTGCAGGGTCGATCCCGTTCACCCGTATGCTGGTCGTCTCTGCAAAATTGCTGAACATGGCGCCGAACTTCACACGCTCGGACACTGCGGCGACGCCGGGTGCCGCGTGCAGTGCCTCTTCGACCTTTTTCACCATGGCCGGCGACATGTTGAGATTGAGCGGCAGGCTGTCGATCGACGCGACGTAACTGCGACGATGGACCTGCACGTGCCCGAGCATCGAGTCGGTGATCGTGCCGATCATCATGTTCTTGAAAGAGCCGGAAACAGCGATGAACGTGAGCACCGCCACGACGCCAATCACGATCAGCGTCGAAGTGAGCGCCGTGCGCCGGCGGTATCGCAGGAGGTTGCGCGCCGCGAGTTTCATGACCGTGTTCATGCAGCTCTCCTCATGTCGTCTTTCGTGAGCCGGCCGTCTTCGAGCGTGAGTATTACCTCGGCCTCCTGCATGATCTTCGGATCGTGCGTGGAAAACAGAAATGTCGTGCCGAACTCGCTTCGCATCGCTTTCATGAGCGCGATGATGCGCAACGCCGTGTCGCGGTCGAGGTTTGCGGTGGGCTCATCGGCGAGCACGAGCGTTGAGCTCGCAACGAGGGCGCGCGCGATCGCCACGCGCTGTTTCTGGCCGCCGGAAAGCTGATCAGGGCGCTTGTCCGCCTGGTCGGCCATGCCGACGGCTTCGAGGAGGGCGCGTACCCGTTTCGCGCGCTCGGCAGACGGGCGCTTCTGCACCATGACGAGCGGGTACTCGACGTTCTCGTACGCGGTGAGCACCGGCACGAGGTTGAAATCCTGAAAGATGAATCCGATATTGCGGCCGCGGAAATCGGCCGCGGCGCGGCGGTCGAGCCGCGCCACGTCCGTTCCCAGTACTTCGAGCTTTCCCGCTGTCGGCCTGTCGAGGCAACCGATCATGTTGAGGAGCGTCGACTTGCCGCTCCCGGAGGGCCCCACGAAACAGACGAAGGACGCCGGCTCTATCGCGAAGGTGACGCCGCGGATCGCGTTGACCGTGACGTCGCCCGCGCGATACGACTTTACGAGATCCCTTGCTTCGACGACGGACATGGAAGTCTCCCGCGCCTAACGCGCGCGTCCCCAACCGCGCGGACCCATCGCGAAGAAGCGTCCGCCCATGTTCGCCTCGGCGATCGTCTTCTGCTCGGGTGTGAGCACCGCGTAGAGATTATTGAGTGCAGTGCTGAGCGCCTCGAGTTCGGCTGCGCGCTGGTTGAGATGCGCCGCATGCAGCGCCGCGCGGTCTGTCGTCTGGTCGGCGGTGAACATCGCATTGCGGTGCGCGAGCATCGAAGCCGCCTGCGCCTTTACGGCGCTTTCGTAAGCGCTCCACGCCGCGTCCTGGCCAGCGGTGAGCTTGAGCTCGTTCTTGAGATAGGCGAGGCGCAGCTCCGAGTTCGCAACGGGACCTGCCGCCGGACCTGCGCCGCGCGGGCCGCCCCACGCAGCCCCCGGCCCCGGGCCGTAGCCGGCTCGTGGTCCCCCCATTCCCGGTCCGAACCCGGGTCCGTATCCGGCACCGTGACCGGAGCCGAATCCCGGACCGCCGCACGGGCCGAATGCCTGTGCATATGCGCCTGCGCTTGCTGCCATCACCGCCGCCGCGGCCGCGGCAATCAATAATCTGTGTGTGATTCTCATGATCTGCTCCTGGGACGACTGTCGTTGATCACCCTCTGCACGCCTTTTTTGACTCACATCAAGACTGCGGAAGGACCTACTCGGCATGATCGATACTGCGCGCGCGGTGTAACACGCAAATGTCACGGACATGCTTTTTTGTATCGCCGCCTGACGTACCGGGCGCTTGTTACGCTGCGATACACAAAAGCCGACGCGCAGAGCTGCGGACGGGATATACAGACGCCATGGAAACCCAGGACCACGTGCTCGTCGTCGATGACGACGCCGAAATCCGCAATCTGCTGCGCGAGTACCTGCAGAAGAACGGGTTTCGAGTAACGCTCGCGGCCGAAGGGAAGGCGATGTGGAGCACGCTCGAGCACGCGACACCGGACATCGTGATCCTCGATCTCATGCTGCCTGGCGATGACGGGCTCACGCTCTGTCGCGATTTGCGCGCGCGCTCTTCACTTCCGGTCATCATGCTCACGGCGCGGGGCGAGGAGACCGATCGTATCGTCGGGCTCGAAATGG